>DPKR01000120.1 GCA_003542415.1 Alphaproteobacteria bacterium
ATACATTTTAAAGATTTGCGCGGCATGAAAGATCCGGTAACAGGCGTTTTCAAACCGATTTCCGTTTATCTTTCCATCAACCAAACAGATGCAAGAGCTTTAGGTATGATAAGCTCTGTGTTTATCGAATTGATGAGTTCATACCTCATTTCAAACAAACCGAACGAGGTCAACAAAACAGATGGCAAAATGGGGCCGTTCGGCTGCTTGTTTGTTTTGGACGAATTTCCGCAAATGCCGAAATTAAAAGCCGTGATTGACGGGCCGGCAGTCGGTCGTGGTCAAAAGGTGTCATATCTTTTGATCGGACAAGATTTAGGCCAAATTTCAGGCAAATATGGTAAAGATGATTTGGAAACGGTGATTTCAACAACGGCTTGTAAGGTCATTTTGTCGCAAAACAACGAGGTGACGGCGCAACGTTTTTCTAAAATGATAGGCAACAAAACCGTCCAAACAACATCTTTCTCGCGTAATGAAGGTCAAATGGGCAAAAACTACAATCCGTTTGCTAAAAATGTGAGCTACCAACTACAAGGTATTTCGGTGATTTCAACGACCGAACTTTTGAGTTTGCCGATGCTAAAACAAGTGGTATTAATGCAAAGCCACATTGATCGTCCGATTATGGCAGATTCACCGAGATGGTATCTTGATCCGAAAATGCGTAAGTTAGCGGCATTAAAGCCGGCGCCTAATGTTCCGGATTGGATTGTTGCGCAACGTGAAGATATCAATGATGATATGCTCTCAAAACTCGGCATAGACTATGATCCGAATGCGCCGGAAGATAACTTTGAAGAAGATGAACCCGTAGTGGTTAGAGAATAGATATGACTGATGAAGTCAAAAAATTGCAAGTTGCAGAAACATTAAAGAAAGCCTATGTATACATGAGTTTACACGAACGTTCTTTGCGTCCGATTTGGCTTATACACTTTTTGTTTTGTGCCATATTTAATTTTCTTCCTGGTGGCTTTTCAAATCCGTTTAGTTTGATTTGGTCGCTGGCGTACTATATTTTTTGGTGCGTTTTTTTCAGGCTTTATTACCAAAAAAGACCTTATTTTTGCGCCTCTAAAATTTGTGCAAGCGCCATTCCTTCCTCAAAAATGATTTTCATCACATTCGGCTTGCTGTTTGTGTTGTTGATTTTGCCGTTTGTACCCTTGTTACTTGGTTTCCATAATAAATACCTGCTCGTTTTTGAACGTTATATGGCGGCGTTGCAAGTGCCTGAAACAAGCGTTTTTAATGTGCTGATTTTTTCTTTAATCTTTCTTTTGATTTCGCCGTTTGCATTCTGCAGACCCTATTTGGCGTGGATTTCCGCTCTTCAGGGATATTCCGGTTCCATACGCAAGGTTTTCAAAAAAACAACGGGTAACAATATCAGATTTTTGAGCCTGATCTTTTTGCTCAATTTGCCATGTTTTGTGGCCTATGGTGCAGATGTTTTGCTGCATTGCCATGGTTGGTTTTCGGTTGGTTTTTATTCTATTTACCTGATCTATTTTAATATTGTTTTTGCCAAAGTTTATGATTTCTTTTATCAACAAAAAAAGCCTCAGAACAAATCTGAGGCCGAAGATTGAAAAAATTTTATCTTGTCTATATTGAAAAAATCGTTTCAACTTTTTGGATGCAGTTTGGTGCAACAATCATAATCAAAACATCGTCAAGCTCAAGAGGCATATCAGGTTCCGGAAAGAGAAGCTTTTTATCTCGTTCAATACCGATAATTTTGCACTTATCCGGCAATATCAATTGCTCCAATTTTTTGTCTTCAAGCATTGAATCGTTTTTGAGTTTCAGTTCCCAAACTTCAGCAAAACCGCGCCCTAAAGAATAGGCATTAAGTAGCTTCACATGGCGGATATCCTGCAAAATTTTAGAAATTGTGATGGTTGAACGGTCAATAATAATATTGCCGGAAATGTGGTTTGTGAGGTTGTCATAAACGCGCGAGTTCACAAGCGACATGGTTGATGTCACCCCATTGTATTGAGCCAAAAGCGATAAAAGCAAATTGTCTTTATCAAGGCTTGTAACCGATATGGTCGTATCTGTTTTTTCTAAGTTTGCATCGTTTAAGATAACATCACTCATCATCTCGCCATAGATAATCACAGATTTATTCAAATGTTCAGACATCTTATGCGCCGCGTTGATATTATTTGTAATCACTTTTATGCTTGCAATATTGTCATTTTCTTCCAAATGTCTTGCAATGTCATACGAAATCGCGTTTCCGCCGAAAATAACAACATTTTCGGTGCTTTTCTGCCCCACATTGAAAGCGTGTAAAACTTGCGGAATATCTTCTTTTAAGGCTAAAACATAAACCTCATCGCCTTGTTTGATGCTTTCGTCAGGCTTTGGAAAAAAGTTCACCCCATCGCGCAAAATTTGCACAACGGAAAAATTGAGCTCTTTAAAATTTTCGTAAAGTTCCGAAATTTTGAATTGATAGAGAGAGCATTCATCAAAACATTTCAAACAAACAAGCTGAACATTGTCATCGGCAAATGAATAAACTTCCTTCGCACCCGGCACACTCAAAAGTTGCAATACTCGCTCGGCAATTTCCTGATCGGGCGAAATCACCAAATCAACCGGCAAACTTTTCTCATTATAAAGGGTGTTCCATAAAGGGCTTAAAAAATATTCCTGTGTCACGCGCGCAATTTTTTTTGGCACATTAAAGAGCGTGTATGCCACTTGGCAAGCAACCAAATTGACCTCATCATTGTCTGTTGCGGCTATCAAAATATCTGCGGTATCTGCGCCGACTTTCTCTAAAATATCCGGCCTTGAAATTGAGCCCAAAACCGGCTGAACGTCAAATTCTTTGGCAATTTCATCAAGTTTTTCCTGATTCGTATCTAAAACGACAATATCATTATCCGCACGCGTTAAATACGAAATAATGCTTCGTCCGACACTTCCCGCCCCACCGACAATAATCTTCATGCTGTTTCTCCTAAAATCTGTTTTTTAAAATAACAATCAATTTCTTTCATCGCAAGATCAAAATCTGTTATCTTCATATAGTTTTCCCTAAATTTCTTGGCATCATAAAAACATTTTGAATACCAACAAACATATTTTCTCGACAACCCTAAAGCCACTCTTTCGCCATAATATTCTTTCAAATAAGTCATATGTCTCAGAAGCGTTTCATATATATGCTTTTGTGTTAAAAGCGGCTCTTTTTTGCCTTCCAAATAATTGGCAATACTTTTAAGCAAAAACGGATTGCCGAGCGCTGCGCGTCCGATCATCACAGCATCAACTTTTGTTTTTTTAAACATTTTTTGTGCGCTTTGAGGGGAGGTAATGTCGCCATTGCCGACAACAGGGATTTTCACACTTTCCTTAACGGCTTTAATCACATCCCAGTCGGCAAGGCCTGCATAACCTTGCGATTTTGTGCGTCCGTGTATGGTAATGTATGTCGCCCCGCTTTGCTCACACATCTTCGCAAATTCGATGGCGTTGATATGCTCAAAATCCCAACCCTTTCGAAATTTTACGCTGACAGGCAATTTTGTTGCTTTGACGGTCGTTTCAATAATTTTAGCTGCAATATCCATGTGTTGCATCAAATACGATCCTGCGTTGGAAGCAATAATTTTTCGTACGGGACATCCCATATTAATATCAACTCCTGCCGCACCCAAGTCGGTGACCAACTTTGCCGCATCATAAAACAAATCAGGGTCGCCGCCCATCAATTGCACAACAACAGGATAAGGTTCTTCACGCACATCTGCAATCTTATATGTTTTGGCATTTTTATAGGAAAGGGCGTTGACAGCAACCATTTCCGAAACAAGAGAAACTTTGCCTTGCGTTTCTTCAAAAACAATTTTACGCATTGGTGCGTCGGTGATACCGGCCATCGGCGCCAAAAAAATTTTGTTTTTAAACTCAAAGCCCATCTGTTAGCCTAACTTATCCAAGGCCCTTGCCATCACATAATAGATTTTGCCAATCTCAGAGCCTGAAATAATGGCCAGCATCGTCTCAGGCTTGTCAGATTTTTCAGCCGCATTTAAAAGCGTTTCAAATTCGTTTAAGTATCTGTCGGCGAGCTCATGAAAATCAGCATTTTTTTCATATTGATCCCTGATTTTCAAAATTTCTTTACGACCAAGTTTTTTAACCATATTGTGTGCAAAAGCAGCATGGTCGCCATTGTAAAACTTTTTCCATAAATCATCTTCGGAATCTTTATCAAAAAAACGGTTCAAGTCAATAGAGAGGTTTTCTAAATCCTGTACCATCTGGCTCATTTTATCCATAAATCCGGAAAGCCCGAGTTCTTGATATTGCGTCTTAACTTCTCTCAAATGGCGCTCGGATTTTGTTTTTTGATCTTCAAGTTCTTTGAAACGCGTGTCAAGAGTGTGCTGATAATCTGTCATCTGTTTTTGAAATTCTTGAAAAACCTGAACGGATTTTTGTTGTGCTTTACCTATATTTTCTTCCAAATCTTTAATTTGTTTTTTCATTGTTTCAAAGTTTTCGGAAGTTTTCATCAAAGCGACTTGTTGCGTGCTGATAAACTCCGCCCCCTGTTTGCTTTTTGAAACGAGCATGTTGGCGTTTTCTGAGAGTTTTATGGTGTTCTTTTCCAAAACGGCACTGACTTCATTAAACTTATCAATCGCATCAACAGCGCGAAGCCTTAAATCGTCTGTTTTTAAGCTCAAATCGGCCGAAAGCGAACCTATTCTGCCGGACATCTTCTCGGCTGTTTTTTGCATTTCAACATTTTTCAATTCAGTCTGATTGATAAAGCCTGAAATTTTCTCTACTTCTTTGGCAAGCCCGTTCACAACGGCTTCAATGTTCTGAATGGCTCGTTCCGATTTCAAAGATAAACTGTTGTTAGCCCCTTCCAAAATAGAGCTGATTTGTGCACCGGCTTCTTGTAGCTTTGAAATTTGGCCTTTAACATTCATATCCAAATTATCAGCGCGTTCAACCATTGCGGCAACTTCCATACTGATCAGTTTGCCGTATTCCCCGAGCTTACCATCTAAAAAGCTCGAATTTTTATCTAAAAGTTGAGCCTGCTCTGAAGCAAGAGCTTTGTGTGTTTTTAAGCTGTTTTCGATATACGAAATGCCTGAATCGATTTTTTTGTAAATTTCTTGGCAGCTGTCAGATGTGCGGAGCATTGCTTGCTCAAATTGAGATGTCTCGTTTTTGAGCATTTCGGCAAGGCCGGCCATGCTGTTTTTGCTCATATCGGCAAATTCGGCCAAATCCGTTTTGGTTTGAGCCATATTGCCCTGTGTTTGCTCAACCATATTTTTCAAGTGATCAGCCGTCACCATTGTTTCGTCAATCAAGGGGTTTAGTTGCTGATAAATCCCATCGGCGCTTTCTTTCAACTCATCAGTATGTGTTTTGAGCTGGCTGGCTGTTTCTTGAGCTTTCGTTGAAAGCTCGCGACAAAGCTCAATATATTCGTTTTTGTTTTCATCAATACGTGCGAGATTTTGCTTGGCAACATTGTCAAGTGTTTGCGAAATATCATGAAAATCTTGAGCTTTTGTATTGAGCTCATTTTTTAATGTGTCTGTTTGAGCCGATAAAAACTGCAAGGTTGAATTGAGCTCTTCAATTTGGTTTTGAAGCGCTTTGTTAATGATTTTTGAAAGCAGATTTTCGTCTTTTGTTTTCAAAAATCTGCCTAAACTCTGCTCAACCATTTCATTTTGTTTGAGGGTGGAATATGTTTTTTTCACCCACACGATAAGGAAAAATATCACAAGCGGAAAGATAAAAAAGGCTGCCAAAAACACAACAAAATCAGCAGGCATCAAGGCCGACAAATTACTCCAACCATATAAAAATTGGAGATAAACAAAAACACCGATCACCCAAAAGGCGCCGAGAGCCAAAAGTGTTTTTTTCAAAGGTTTCGGGGAAGCATCAACATCATAATGCATCTCGGCTTGTTCGCCGTCTTCCAAAAATTGAGGGATTTTTCTTTCTTGTTCGCTCATGAGTTCAAACCCTTATCTGTTCAACATCAAGGCATATTTTAAGCTTTCAAAACAAATATTTCAATGTTTTTTACACCTTTTCACAGGGTTTTGCCCCATTTTCTTCTTTACATTTTCAAAAATCTCAGTCATAATCAAAAATGTAACCGAAACGGTTGCGGTGTTCAACGCACTTCCAGAAAAGCAACTCCTATGAAAGGGAGTTCCTGATATAAGCGTTACGACGAATAAAGGAGGCTGTTTTCTGGCAGTTGTTGAACTCCCACTTTGGATTTTTTCAAGGTGGTTTTTTAATTATAGACAGCAACAAAAAGGGAAAATAAACTTATGAAAAATAAAATATTTTTAAGTTTTTTAACTACAACAACAATGCTTTCTTTTCAGGCTCGTGCGGATTTAGCCTCAGATTGCGCAGCTTATGGTATAACCTGCACCTTAGACAACGGACACCTCACAATTTCTGGCTCAGGAGAAACACCATCCTCAGCACCATGGAAAAATTATAACGACCAAATTTCAAGTGTGCATATTGATGGATTTACTGATATAGGTTATAGAGCATTTTCCGGTATGACCTTAGATAAAGTTACAATGTCGCCATCTGTTCAAAAAATTAAAGATGAAGCATTTCGAGGAACCTTTTCCGAAATCTATGTTCCGAATACGCTCACAAGCATTGATGAGTTTGTGTTTAATGGGGTAGGTACCTTATATTTAGATCCAAGCAGCAATTTGAGAATTGACGGTGATGGATATTTGCTTGGTATTTCAACAATCGTTGTGACGCCGAATGCTGATTTTTCTTTTTGGCAATCTCCTTCAGGATACGATAGTTCTACCGTTACATTTAAATGCAACGGGGATATAAATATTTGCGAACAGATGCTTGCAAATGTAAAATCACTCTGGGAAGATTTTGGCATCGAATTCAACTTAACAAGCTACACTCCGCCGGCTCAAGGACAAAACGGAAATGAAGATGGATATACAGGGGGTGAAACGCAAGGCGGTGAGGGCGGACAAATTGGAAACAATTCAGAGCCTGTAATATCATCGCCATCATCTCGCACAGTCAAACGTATCTACACTGTTGAAGAAGCTCAAAAGGTCAGTAAAAAGACAGGCAACACCTTCCGCCTGCGCTATAAATAAAATTTCAAATGTCCATGTCATTGCCGGATATGTCACTTGAGTGATTTGATCCGGCAATCTCCTTAAAATGCATTTTCTTTTTTTAAGCCTTTCTCAAGTAAGAAGCATAAATCTTTTTGCGTCCGGCTGTGTCGAAATAAACCACACATTTGTCGCCGTCTTCCACACTCATCAATGTGCCTTTTCCAAAACTCGGGTGATAAACGCGCATCCCTTTATAATTTTGCGTTTTTGGCGCGGCATATTCTTCATCCGGTTCATAGGTATAATCATCATAACTCGTTTGCTTCTTTGCATATGAAGTGCGTTTTTGATAACTGCTGTTATACCCCTTGTTGTATCCCTGATATGTGTTGTTGATAATTTGCAAACAAGGTGAGGGGATCTCATTTAAAAACCTTGAAGGCTGATTGTTTTGCCATTGGCCGAAAACCTTGCGCGAAAAAGAGGTCAAAATATAAAGTTTTTGTTTGGCTCGTGTTAAGGCCACATAAGCAAGCCTTCTTTCTTCTTGTAAAGCGCTGCTGCCTCCTTCGTTTAAGGCGCGTTCGTGCGGAAACAATCCTTCTTCCCAACCGGGCAAGAAAACGGCATCAAATTCCAAACCCTTAGCGGCGTGCAAAGTCATGAGCAATACCTTGTTTGTTTCGGTCGCATTGTCCGATTCGGTAACCAAACTCACATGCTCTAAAAAGTCATCAAGCGTTGGATAATTGTCCACATCGCTCATCACATTGACAAGCTCTTTTAAGTTTTCGATTCTCCCTTCTGCTTCAACGGAATTTTCTTTTTTAAGCATTTCAAGATAGCCTGATTCGTCTAAAACTTTGTCAGCAAGCTCGTCAAGCCTCAAATTTTTGGCATCATTTTGCCAATTCTTAAAATGTTTAACAAGCTCAGAAGTTGCGTTCAAAAGTTGCCCCGAAATCAGCCCTTGTTCGCACATTTCATCCATTGCCTCTAGCATCGGCACATGGTGCTGATAAGCATAATCCCTGAATTTTTGCACACTCTTATCGCCGATTTTTCGTGATGGTTTATTGATAATCCGCCCCAAAGCCAAATCGTCTGCACTTTGTGCAATCACTCTGAAATAGGCAATCATATCTCTGATTTCCATGCGTTCATAAAACTTTGGTCCACCAATCACTTGATAGGGGATTGCTTCTGAAATAAACTTTTCTTCAAATTCGCGCATCTGCGCCGCAGTTCTTACCAAAACAGCAATATGGTCATATTCCATATGGTTGCGATGCAAATTTTCAATTTCTTGCACAACATAAAGCGCTTCTTCTTCGCCGCTATAAACGCTGATGAGCTTAATTTTTTCATTATCGCACATATTTGCGGGCGAATTTGTTGCCACTCTCAATGTTTTGCCCAACCGTTCATCGTTGTGTGCAATCAGGTTTGAAGCTGCCTGTAAAATATTTGCCGTTGAACGATAATTTTGCTCCAAGCGAATAACAACCGCATTTTGAAAGTCTTTTTCAAAGCGCAAAATATTTTCAATTTCCGCTCCGCGCCACGAATAAATGGATTGGTCATCATCACCCACACAGCAAATGTTCCTATGCTTTTGGCTGAGCAGCCTCAAGAGCAAATATTGAGTCACATTCGTGTCTTGATATTCGTCAACCATCACATATTTGAATTGGCTTTGATATTTTTGCAAAACCTCTTCATTTTTTTGCAAAATCTCTAAAGTGAGCAAAATAATATCGCCAAAATCAACAGCGTTAAGTTCTCTTAATCGCTCCTGATATTTTTGATAAATCATGATGGTGATGTTGCCTTTGGTATCTTTGGCAACTTTTTCAGGTGTCCACCCTTTGTCCTTCCAAAGTGCAAATTTTTCAACAAAACCTGCCGGCGGATATTTCTTGTCATCAACGCCTTCTTTTTCCAAAATCTGCTTGATAAGCCTTTTTTGATCATCTTCATCTAAAATGGTAAAGTTTGGTTTTAAGCCTGCAAGTTCGGCATGATGTCTTAAAATTTTTACACACATACTGTGAAATGTGCCGAGCCAAACGCTGTCTGCCATAGAGCCTATCATTTCTTGCACGCGCATTTTCATTTCTTTGGCGGCTTTGTTTGTAAAGGTCACAACAAAGCAGTTCCACGGGTTTGCCAAACCTTGAGATAAAATATAGGCGAGCCTGGTTGTCAAAACGCGCGTTTTGCCTGTGCCCGCACCGGATAAAACCAAAACAGGCCCTTCGGTTGTTTGAACGGCAATTTTCTGCTCTGGGTTCAAAGCGCTCAAAAAGTCAATTTGAGGCTTTAATGCACTGATGTTGTCAAAATCTTGAACCGTATTATCGTCTAAATCAAATATGTTGCTCATTTTTTTGATTGCTTCTTGTAATTTTTTTAAAATTTTCCTATATAATAGAGCAGATTGAAAAAAAAGCTGTTTAAATTTTGTGTTGTCAACAGGTGAAAGGTCAAAAAATGACAGAGTTAAGAGAAAAAATTTTGGATTTGAAAACACATTTACAAAGCGTGATTGTCGGTCAGGATGATCTGATCAAAAAAATGCTCATCACACTTTTGTCTTCGGGTCATGCGCTTTTAGAGGGCGCGCCGGGCTTAGCAAAAACAAAAGCGATTAAAACATTGGCCGATTCCGTGAGTGCAGATTTTAGCCGTATTCAATTCACACCGGATCTTTTGCCGTCTGATATCACCGGAAGTGACATTTATCTCGCCTCAACGGGTTCTTTTGATTTTAAAAAAGGCCCTGTATTTGCAAACTTTGTTTTGGCCGATGAAATCAACCGTGCGCCGGCAAAAGTGCAATCTGCGCTTTTGGAAGCAATGGCAGAAAACCAAGTTACCGTCGGCGGCAAGGAATATAAATTGCCGGATTTGTTTATGGTGATGGCAACCCAAAACCCGATTGAGCATGAAGGCACATATAATTTGCCGGAAGCTCAGCTTGACCGCTTTTTGCTTTATATCAAAATTGATCAACCGGACGGGGAGACAGAAAAGAAAATTTTATCGCTTGTCAGGGCAGAAGATATTGAAAAAACAGAGCTTACCAAAAAAGAAACATACCAAAAAATCACCATAGATGAAATCAAAGCCGCCAAAAAAGAAGTCTTAAAAATTCATACATCAGAAGC
>DPKR01000070.1 GCA_003542415.1 Alphaproteobacteria bacterium
TTTTTTGGTGCGGGAAAAGATTTTAACAAAAGCACGACATTTGGTCGATGTAGTAGCTCTTGAGCGCTGTGAGCTGAGGGTCCTCGTTGAGGAGCTTTTCAGCCTCCTCATCAAGCTCTCCGAATTTTTCAATCCAGAGCTTGAAGAGCTCGAGCTCGCCGCGTTTGACAAGAGCAACTTCGGCCTCATCGGATGGCTTGTCGCGCAGGGCATTGACAACTTTCAGAGCATCTTCTGGGGAGCCTTCTTTGAACGCCCAAAGAATTGTCCTGGGATATGGCTTCCAGAGCGAGACCAAAAGGTCAAGCACACCTTGCGGCTGATATTTGACGATGGCTTTTTCGGCTCGGCGGGAAGGGGCAACAGCCGAAACAAGCTGCTCTGCCCATTGCTCAGGGGCGTTAACGAAGAAATCATACTCATCATCACCGGAAACGAGGTGGATTTTGCTGCTTTGCACAAAACGCGCAAATGCGGAATAGTCACCCTCGGCGACGTATTCCATCAAAGTTTTATTTTTCATTTTATATAATATTTAAATGGTTGCCAGAATAAGTTTAAGTAAAATAAAGATAGCACCATTATTTGAATTTGTCAAATAAAAAATTTGTCAAAAAGCAAATAAAGGTGCTAGAGTTTAGAGCTTGATAATGCCGGTTGTCATGGCATATATGGCAACAAGTGCCAAGATAACCAAACAGACCGCAAAACAAAATTCATGTTTTGTGAAAATCTTGTCATCAGGGCAATTTTGCGTGCGTGCCCAAATATAAACAGGAATCCCAAGCGCAATGAAAACAACCGCGGCAAGCAAATATTTCAAACCGGCGGCATAAATAAGCCACAGGGCGTAAATTGAGCCGACCGTTGCTGCCAAGAGGGCAGATGAGCGCTTGATGTAAACATCTTTCGGATATTCATGATCTTCGCACAATTTCCATAAATAAGCACAAGATGAAAAATAGGCCGGCAACACCATCACTCCCGTGATGGAAAGCATAGTGTTCCATGCGTTGTTTGAAAAATAAACAAGGAGCATAAAAATCTGCATCATTGCACTTGTGACCCAAAGCGAAACGGAAGGGGCATGAAATTCATTCTCAATTGCAAATTGCTTCGGGAATGTGCCATTTTCAGCCGCCGCTTGCGGAATTTGAGCCGTGACCATCGTCCACGCAAGCCAACTTGTTAAAACAGAAACAAGCAAACCGATATTCATAAAATCTGCGCCCCATTTACCGACAATTTTTTCTAAAATGCCCGCAGTTGAGGGGTTGGCAATTTTTGCAAGCTCACTTTGCGACATATAGCCAAACGGCAACAATGAGAGCAAAACATAAATGAGCAAGCAGCCAGCAAAACCAAGAACGGTTGCTTTTCCGACAGATTTGGGCGATTTGGCATGTTGGCTCATCACAACGGCGCCTTCAATACCGATAAAAGACCACAAAGTTACAAGCATGGTGTTTTTGATTTGGCTTTCAATTGAACCGAGGTTTTTGCTGATGAGATTTTCACCCCAAAAGTCAAACGAGAATTTATCGGCATGAAAGACAAAAGCCATAATCAAAATAAACAAAACAAGCGGAACGATTTTGGCGACCGTGCCGATGAGGTTAATAAGCGTTGCTTGTTTAATGCCACGCAAAACAAGGAAGTTAAATCCCCAAATAATGAGCGAGCCGCCGATGATGGAAGCAAGGTTATTGCCGCCTGCAAAATGGGGTGGAAAAAAGTAATTCAAAGCATCCATCGTAATCACGGCATAGCCGACATTGCCGCATATTTGACAAAGCCAATATGACCAGCCGATTGTAAAACCTGCATATGAGCCGAAGCCCTCGCGGCTATACATATAAATACCGGCTGTCAAATCAGGTTTGGCAACAGATAAAATGCGAAATGTGTTTGCAATAAAATAAACACCGATACCGGTAATCAGCCATGCAAGCAACACTGCGCCCGCCGATGCTGATTGTGCCATGTTTTGAGGAAGGCTGTATATGCCGCCGCCGATCATAGAGCTGACAACAATGGCAGCAAGTGCCATAACGCCTAATCCGGCGGAAGATTTTTTTGCTTCCGCCGGTGTGTTTTGTTTTTGAGTTTTATGAAACATTTTTGCCTCACATCTTAAAGCTCAACAGGATCGGCATGTTCAAAATTCAAAAAGCCTAAACATGTTAAGCTGTATCCGAATTGTTCGGTGATGTTGAGGTAATTATGGAACATCTGAAATTCGCTGTGTTTTTCAACACCTCTGATTTCAAGCTCATGTTTCAAAGATTTATTAAGCCACATCTTCGCATGCCCTTCGGCAATTTCATCATCAATATGTGTGTCAAAATACTCCACATATTCGGCAGCCCAACCGCCGATCAGCTCGCCGTTTTTATCTTTGCCCCAACAGATGCCGACACCGGTGGCAATGGCTTTGTGATCATCACGGTTGGCACCGTTTCCGGCCATAATCACTTCTAAAACGGCACCGTGTTTGAACTTGCCTGCAACCTTATCAACCGGAACAATATTGCCGAAAAGTTCTTTAGGTAAAACGGAAGTGTAGGGGACAACATTAAAGTTCTCAATTTTGGCCTGCATTAATGCGCTGTCATAACAAAAAGTTTCAAACGGTTGCGGCGGAATGCCGTCATTTGCCTGGCCGACACCGCCCGTATGAAATGCTAAAGTCGGATAACGAACACCTTGAGTTGTCATGATTATTTCTCCTAAAAAATGAAATTAAAAACAAAAGAGAAGTAATCATTAAAGCAGCATTTTCAAGGCAAAAAAATAGGCCGTCCTGTTGCTAGGTGGCCCAAACCTCACTTTGAAAAAACCAAATTTCAAAGAATTTTAATTTGTTGCTTTCACTATTAAGCAGCTACGGCAACAGGTGCAAAATTATCATTTGCGTTCATTTATTTTGAACCGATAACGGTGGTATCTC
>DPKR01000061.1 GCA_003542415.1 Alphaproteobacteria bacterium
TCTCAAATTCAAACAGCAGGCATATTTGATAGTTTTTATTCTTTTAATGCCTCATACATAACCGAAGGGCTGATTTCTGACAATCACATAATCACAAAAAAATATCATCAAACCACAAAATCTTCCGCACATCATCGCACAAAAGAGCTGATTTTCAACGAAAATGGCCTTTTAACAAAACGAATTAGCGGGAAAGATGATGAAAAAAAAGAAGTCGATATTGTTATTCCTCAAAAAAAGATTGATGCTTTTGATATCCAAACGGTTTTAACGATACTCATTCGCAATTTTGCTCAAACACAGTCATGTGATTTGAACCAAACTGTTTTTAACGGCAAAAAAATCTACCACATCACCATTAAAGACAGCGGCCGCACACTTTTAAGAGATAGCAAACTTCCGGTTAAAGGCCAAGCCTTTGAATGTCGCGCTTTTATTCATCAGGAAAAAACCGAAAAAGGAGATTTACTTTGGCAAGTCTCAAGCGAACGTTCCATCAAATTTTATTTAATGCTTGACAAAGCATCAAATTTGCCGTTTTTAGCAAAAATGGAAATTGCCTCAACCCCGCTTGGAAAACTTGAAGCGTATATGACAGATTTAAATATAAAGGAATAAACAATGTCAAAGTCAGAACTACTGCTCCCAGCCGGCTCGCTTGTCAAACTCAAAACTGCCATTATGTATGGCGCAGATGCCGTTTATGCCGGCACACCGGATATGAGCCTTCGCACGCAATCAAAATTTTTGCTTGAAGATTTAAAAGAAGGCATCGAATTTGTTCACGCACACGGCAAAAAAATCTATTTAACCTTGAATTTGTTTATTCACAACAAAGAAGCCGAAAAATTGCCGCAATTTGTTGCCACTTTGCGCGAATTAAAACCAGATGGCGTTTTGGTGGCTGATCCAGGCGTTTTTGATTACCTAAAAGAAAACGCTCCCGAGCTCAACCGTTTTGTTTCAACACAAGCCAATATTTGTTCCTCAGCTGCCGTCAAATTCTGGCAAAAGATGGGCGCAAAACTTTGTGTTTTGGGCCGCGAGGTGAGCTATGAAGAAACAAAACAGATAAGAAAAGACTGCTCGGACATTTTGCTTGAAACGTTTATACATGGGGCTATGTGTATGTCTTATTCCGGCAGATGTCTCATTTCAAACTTTTTAGCAGACCGAAGCGCCAATATGGGCAAATGCGCACATTGTTGCCGCTGGCACTATAAATTGCACTTAAAACTTAAAGACGGCACAATTAAAGATATTGAAATCAACGAACAAAACAAAGATGCTTTTGAGTTTTTATTAAAAGAAGACTTCCGCCCAAATGAATATTATGAAATTGTTGAAGATGAACATGGTGGTTATTTGCTCAACTCCAAAGATATGTGCATGATGCCGCGCCTTGATAAAATTTTGGAACTTGGCTTAGACAGCCTCAAGGTTGAAGGGCGCAACAAAACGGAATATTATGCCGGAACGGTCGCCCGTGCTTATCGAAAAGCCATCGATGACTATGAAAAAGACAAAAAAAATTGGAAACCTGATGTTTATATGAAAGAGCTATACGCTCTCCAAAATCGCGGTTACTGCTTAGGCTTTTATGATGGCAACTTAACACACATCAGCCAAAATTATGAATATACCAGAACGATGGGTGAATATTTGTTTGCCGGCTCTATTGTGGAATGGCAAGGCGATGATGCCGTTTTTGAGCTTCGCAATTTTATTGATAGCGGTGAAACAATTGAGTTTCTCATTCCAAATACTTTGGAAACTTTGGGCCTCACATTATCCGAATTTGAAGATGCCGATACCGGGGAAATCAGCTCAAAAGTCTCCGCCGGTCAAAACAAAAAAATCCGCATTAAGCCTGCGTCTTGGAACAAACCGATTGATGAGGTCAAAAAACTTTTGCCGCAATATGCCATCGCCCGCAAATTCTCACCTTTAACAGGTGACAACAAAGCGATGTATGAGAAAAAGCTTCAAGAGTTTGATAGGCTTTGCAAAACAAAGTGAACCAAATTTTAAGTTTTGTCGTTATATATTATTGTTAGGAGATTTTGGTATGCAAAATATCACAGACTTACTTCAAGAGGCAAAACCGCTTTATAAAACCCGAAAGCGCAATCGCAAGCTTTTAGCGATCGGCTCAACGCTCGGTGTTTTTTGCCTGACCATCGGCTTGAGTTTCAACCTCATGCACCAAGTCAAAGCGCCGATATACGACCTTTGGGGTGATGAAATCGAGTGGGTTCAAAACGGTTCTGCCATTGAAGATATGGGTTTACCGGTCGATAGCAACGGATTGTTATGGATTATCTAAATGACTGATTTTATTGCAGAAAACAAAAAATACGTCAAAGCCGTTATCCGTAAATTTCTCGGTCGTGATGATGAAGACTTGGAGCAAGAGGTCTATATTAAAACATGGCAAAAAATGGACCAATATCAAGATCAAGGCAAATTCAAACAATGGATATGCACTATAGCCGCAAACATTTGCCGTGACTACTTCAAATCAAAATCATACAAAACGCAAAAGTCTGAAATTTCAAGTGAAATTGCGCTTCAAAACGCTTCTGTCAAAAGTTCTGCCGAAGAACGCATTGACAAGAAAAAACGTCAAAAAATCGTTTTGAAAGCCGTTGATAACTTGCCTAAAATCTATCGTGAAGTCATTGTTTTGGCTGAATTTGAGGATTTAAACTTGAGTGAAATTGCCTCAAAATTGAAAATTCCGCAAGGAACGGTTAAATCAAGACTTCACAAAGCCAAAGAACTTTTAAAAACAACTTTAACCCCACTACTTGGAGAAATACAATGAAACACAACTTTTTATCTCTTATTCTTGCTGGCACAATCATTTCAGCCGGCGCTTTGAGCGCAAACACTGTTTTTGCGCAAGAAAATGTGCCTGCCGAAGCCCCGAAAATGGAACATCGTTTTAACCGCGAAGATTTTCAAAGAAAAATGGCAGAAAAAATCGCAAATGATTTAAGTTTGACCGAAGAACAACAAGCCAAAGCCAAAGAAATCCGCGAAAAAGGCAAACAAGAGATTATGCCCTTGATGGATGAAATGAACGCCTTGCGTGAAAAAATTGATGCCAAACGTCGCGCTAATATGGAAGAATTTGAAAAAATCTTAACCCCGGAACAAAAAGCAAAATTTGAAGAAATCAAACAAAAAGCCCCTGGTCATGAACTTCGTCATCATGGTCCGAAAATGGGTCCTAGAGGCGCTCACTTTGAAGGCAAAGAACCCGCAAAACTCGAAGTCTTCGATGGTGAATAAACCAATGATAAAAAAAAGACACCTTCCGACATCTTACGGAAGGTGCTTTTTTTATTTCTTTCTCAAATTAGATGTTGAGCTCTTCCGCCTTCATCTGAATCTCAAGCCAAAGTGTTTCTTTTTCATCTTTTTCTTCTTGCGCATTTTTAAGCGCTGAAGTTAATTCATCAAATTTTTTAGGTTCACGTGTATAAAGATCCACATCTTCCGACAAGATATTTTCAATCTCTTTAATCCTCATTTCCAAAGCTTCAATTTCTTGGGGTAAAACTTCAAGTAATCTCTTATCTTTATATGATAACTTATTGATATTATTCTGTTTTTCTTGTTTTTGTTCATCTTTTACTTTAGGTTTTAAAACAGCCTTTTCAGACTTTTTCGGAGCGTTTTTGAGCTTTTCCAAAAGCTCGCTGTATGTGCCGACATGTTCATAAATAGTGCCGTCCCCTTTCATATACAAAAGAGATCCGGCAACCTTATCCATAAAATCGCGATCATGACTCACAATCAAAATTGTTCCTTCGTATTCGTCTAAAACTTCTTGAAGCAAATCAAGCGTGTCCATATCGAGATCATTTGTCGGCTCGTCTAAAACCAAAAAGTTTGATTCCTGAGCAAGAGCTAGCGCTAACATCAGCCTGTTTTTTTCGCCGCCCGAGAGCGTTGAAACGAGGGCCTCCGCTTGTTCCGGTTTGAACAAAAAATCTTTCAAATAGGCAACAACATGACGCCAGTGCCCCCTCACCCAAATATGGTCACCGGAGGGACAAAGCGTTTTCCATAAACTCTTTTTCGGGTTTAAGCTCACTCTGTTTTGGTCAAAATAGGCTTCGGTTAAATTTTTCCCCATCCGCACCGATCCGCTGTCAGGTTCTAATTTTTTGGTCAGGAGTTTAATAAGCGTTGTTTTGCCAACCCCGTTTGGCCCGACAACGCCAATTCTGTTGCCGCGCATAACACGAATGGAAAAATCCCTCACAAGCACCCTCTCACCAAACGCTTTTGAAATGTGTTTGGCTTCAATCACCATTTTTGACTTCAGCTCGCCTGTTTCAATCTCGAGATTAACCGTGCCGGCTTGTTTAATCTGTTCGCGCCTTTCCTGCCTCAATGCCTGCAAACGCCGCAAACGTCCCTGATTACGTTTTCGTCTGGCCGTCACCCCCTTATGAAGCCATTCCATTTCTTCATCAATCTTTTTATTGAGATACTTTTGAGCAATAATTTCCTGCTCTAAAATTTGCTCTTGCCATTCATCAAAAAACTTGAACCCTTTGTTGTTTGTGTATAAGAGCCCGCGATCAAGCCAAAAAGTTTTTTGCGACACATTATTCAAAAAGGCCTTATCATGGCTGATAACAACAACAGCCCCGTCAAAATTTTTAATTAGTTCTTCTAACTTTTCAATCGTTTCAATATCCAAATGGTTTGTCGGCTCATCTAAGAGCAAAACATCCGGATCAGAAATCAACGCTTTGGCCAACACGGCTTTTTTGAGCTCGCCGCCTGAACAAGCATTTGGCGCTTGTTTTTCTTTGATTTGAAATTCGTTAATTAAAATATCGGCTTTATACTCTTGGCTTTCATCATATTTTTCAAGTCCCGAAAGCACAACATCACGAAGCGTTGCATATTCCAGACAATCTGCTTCTTGCGGCATATACGAAATTTTGACCCCGGGCTGCACAAAAATTTCTGCCTCATCAGCTTCTATCACACCGGATAAAACCTTCAAAAGCGTTGACTTACCGGAGCCGTTTCGCCCGACCAAACAAATTTTATCACCACGAACAATATTAAGCTCCAACCCCACAAACAAGGGTTTAACGCCAAAAGTTAATTTAGCGTTTTTAACGGTTAAAATCGGCGGCTCGGTTAACATTTATTTTTCCTATTGCTTTTTCTCTTAAAATACATATTTTTTTTATAGACGCAACAATATTTACGTCAAAAGTCATAATTTTTTAACCAAAAGTGTGCCAATATGTTAAAAAAACAAGGATAAAGCATATGAAAAAATACCTTCTTTTGACAACATTTTTATCGCTCACTTCTATTCAAACTTTTGCCCAAAGTGCAGATTTGGCTTCTGCCATCGGCCCCGAAGAAGCACCTTCTTCTCAAGCTTATGAAGAAAAAAAATCAGACAAACAAATCGCAGATGACAGAGGCGCTTTTTCATTTTTGAATTTTTCGTTTATCAAAAAACCGATTGAAGCCATTTCAAGCGTACTGCAACAAAATGAAGATACAGCTCCCGAACAAACCTCCGAAGAACAAAAAGCATCAAACGAGACGAAAGAAAAACCAGAAACACCTTTGGAACGCGCCACACGTTTAGCAGAAAACGGCGATGCTGATAATGCTTTAACTTTAGGCTATATGTACCTTTATGGCCAAAACGGTGTTAAATCAGACTATCAAAAAGCTTTTCATTTTTACAGTCTTGCCGCACAAAAAGACAACATCATAGCCCTGAACAACTTAGGGAGCCTCTATTTTAACGGCATCGGAACGGATACTGACTACGAAAAGGCTGCTTCTTTATTTGCCAGAGCTGCTGAGCTTGGCAGTGATGATGCCGCCGTTAATTTGGCTTTTATCTACCTGACCTCTGACAATAGTGACTATTTTCAAAAGGCTGTCAATCTCTTTGAGCAAGCAGCTAAAAAAGGAAACAATACAGCAAAATTTATGCTTGGCTACGCTTATTATAAAGGTTTTATTGTTGAGCAAGATTATTATCAAGCCGTTAGCCTCATCAGAGATGCTGCAAATGCCGGTTTCGATGAGGCGAACTATATTTTTGCTAATATTTACGCCAATGGCGACGGCATTGCAAAAAACTATGGTAATGCAGTCAGACAATATCGCGCAGCCATCGCGCAAGGCAATGTTGAATCTATGATGGAACTTGCACAAATTTATGCAGAAGGCAAAATGTTTCCCAAAAGTTTGATACAGGCACACATTTTGTATAACATAGCCTCTGTCTATGGAGCCTATGATGCGGCCGAAAAGCGCGATACTTTAGAACCGGCACTTAAACTTGAAGAGTTGTTAGAGGCACAAAACGCCGCCGAAAACTTCAAAGAAAACCCGACAGAGCTCACACAATATATCCGCCAAACATTTGGCCCGAACATTCGCTCTTTTATTGATCGTAATTATGCTAAAACACACAAGATGAGGTAAAAATTGAAACAATCAAATAAAAACACAAAAACAAAATTCCGCCGCACCAAAAAAATATTAAAAAAAATCATCTCTTGGGCCGGTTTGTTTTTCTTCGGCTTAGCCGCTTTTATGATTTATCGTCAGCTTTCAAAATATAATCTTGAAGATCTGAAAAATGCTTTATTAAGCATTCCGTCCAAAAATCTGCTCTATGCATGCCTTGCTTCTTTATGCGGCTATATTGCTCTTTCTTCATACGACTTTTTAGCCTTAAAATATATCAAGAAAAAAATTGACGCATGGCGTTGGATTTTTGCCGGTTTCATCGGTTTTTCAGTCAGCAACAATGCCGGACATGCTATTGTCTCCGGCGGAGCTATTCGCTATCGCTTATACACACGTTGGCGCATCAAAGCCGAAGAAATTGTCAAAATGATTACCTTTTCAGGCTTCACATATTTAGTTGCCTGCTTTTTCCTGATTATTATTGGCTATTTCATCACCCCTGATCATGCCTTCGGCGAAGGTGCTGCATCTAAAGTCACAACGGCTGTCATTGCTTTAGGCTCATTTATTGGTTTGTGGATTTATTTAACAGCTGCTTTATATTATAAAAAGCCCATAAATATCAAAGGCATCAAACTCAAAATGCCAAGCATCAAGATGGCTCTTGCACAAATTGTGATTGGCAGCATTGATATTTTAATGGCTTCTCTCGTTCTTTATTTCACGCTTATTCACTTTGTTGATATCTCGTTTAACACTTTCATCGGCGCATTTATTATCGCACAAATTTTGGGTGTGTATAGCCAAGTTCCGGGGGGATTGGGTGTATTTGAACTTGTGTTTGCAAACATCATTCCCGGCGCAGAAAATCAAGCGATGCTCTACGGCGCACTCATTGCCTACCGCATTATTTATTATCTTTTGCCGCTTATTATTTCGGGAATTGCTTTATTGTCTTATGAAGGATATTTGGGCTACCGTCAAAAAGAAATTAAAAAGCAACGCAAACTTGATTTATTAAAGCAAAAGCTTGCAGAAAAAGCACATGCCGTCACCGACAAAGCCATTGCCGTCAAAGAAAAAGCCAAAGCAGTCGGTGCTAAAGCCAAAGTCATCAAAGAAAAGGTATATCCCAAAAAAGAACAATGAAAAA
>DPKR01000136.1 GCA_003542415.1 Alphaproteobacteria bacterium
GTTTGTTATATGGGTTGACGGGAAACCCCCATCCTTTGACTTTTTGCAAAAATTCGGCTTGGGTATGCCAAAAAATGTTTGAAACCTCGCCCCATGTATAAACAAGCAAACTTAATTTTCGATTTTTTGTGATATTCGGGTCTAGCTGGCGAAGCGAACCGGCCGCTGCATTGCGAGGGTTGGCAAACGGTTTTTTGTTTTGAGAAATATGAAGCTCATTTAAGGCAAAAAAATCGGCCTTTGACATATAAACCTCGCCTCTGAGCTCAATAATATCCGGAAAATCGGGAGCTGTGACAAGATGCGGCAAGCCTTGAATGGTTTTGATGTTTTCGGTGATGTCTTCGCCTGTTTTACCGTCGCCGCGTGTGGAAGCAGAAACAAGTTTGCCGTGTTCATAGCGGGCGTTAAAAGACAAGCCGTCCATTTTTGGCTCTGCCGTAAAATCAATATTTTCATCCGTATTTAAAAAGCGCTGGACGGAAGCGACAAACTCTTTTAGTTCTTCAATGGAAAAAATGTCACCAAGCGAGAGCATCGGGACTTTTAATGTGATTTTTTTAAAATCAGATTGCAAAGGCGCGCCGATTTTTTTGGAGGGAGAATCTGCTCTGATAAGGTGCGGAAAACGCGCTTCGATCTGCTCGTTTCTGAGCTTTAAGGCATCATAGGCGGCATCTGTTAAATAAGGGTCGTCATTTTGATAGTAGGCAATATCGGCCTTTGCCATCTCAATGGCGATATTCTCTAACTCGGCTTTTGCCTCAAGTTCCGTTAAATCTAAAACATCTTTCATTCTAATTGACGCTGGCATCCATTGGGTTGAATTTTAAGAGCAATGTATTCCACATTTTATACTTATCAGCGTATTTTTCGGGGAAAATTTTATAGATATTCACATTATTATGATTTTGACAGGTTAACACCGCGCGCATTGCACTTTCGGCAATGGCGTTGAAATGCGGGTCGGATTTAGCGCGTGCTTCATCAACAATTTGAACGGCACGAACGGTGCCGTCTTGGTTTAAGAAAGCACGAATTTCGATGATCATTCCTTCAATGCCGCGTGCACCGGGGTCTAAATACCAACATTCACGGAGTTTGGCTGCGATAGCATCTGTTTCGGTGATGGTCAGCTCTGAAAAATATGAGCCGCCGGTGCCGCCTTCAACACCCATGTTTGAAACGGGCGTGCCGGTTTTAATCACCGCAGGTGAATTTTGTGTGCCGAGTTCTTTTTCCATGGCGCCGACCGTGTCCATCAAACTCTTTAAGGGGTTGGTGACGGTTTTAATCTCTTGTTTCTTATTGTCTTTAGGTTGAGGCTTCGGCTCGGCCTTAGGCTTAGGCGGTGTCGGCTTTTTAGAAGGCTTCGGCGCAGGTTTGTTTTGAGGCTTTGGCTCAGGCTTAGGCGTGGGCTTCGGCTCAGGTTTGGGCTCGGGTTTCGGCTCGGGCTCGGGGGCTGTGTCAACAAAACTTTCTTTAGGTGTTTCGACCTTTTCGGGCTCGGGTTCGGGCGCCGGCTCAGGTGATTTTTCTTCATGCGTATATTGCGGGGGTGTTTTTTCTGCAACCGTTGCAGGCTTTTCTTCTTCACCGAAAACAGCTTTTGGGGGCAGGTTTGTCATTTCGCCCAACTTCACATCTTTCAAATCCACAATTATCGGCGCCTGACCGATAGTCATTTTTGCCTTATGAAAAAAAGGCAAATCAACCATCAGGACGATAAACGCCGCGATGTGCAAGGCAATGGATCTGTAAAGATATTTTTTCATTTACCTTTGCTTTACCTCTTCGTTAAAGGTCTTGGTTCGGTTTTTAAGCCAACTCTTTCAAAGCCGGCCTCTTTTAAAAGCGCCATTAAGTTAATTACTCTGCCATATGCCGATTCGGTGTCGCCTGAAATGGTGATGGTGGCTTCATTATTTTCGCCTTTGATGGCTTTGACTTTGGCCACAATTTTATCGGCCGGAACTTCTGTTTTGCCGATGTAATAATAACCTTCTTTATCAACGCTGATGTTTATTGAAGTTTCGGTTCCCTCAAAAGATTTTCCGCCAACCTTTGGCAAATTTAAGGAAATGCCTGATGTCATCAAAGGTGCTGCCACCATAAACACCACGAGCAAAACCATCATCACATCCATCAAATTGGTGATGTTGATGTTGGCATTGCGGCGCGACGGACGGCGGGAAGAATAGCGAAACGAGTTTTGCATAGCCTATTCCCCTGCGATTTCGGCGCGAATGGTTGTGTCATCAATTTCACGCGATAAGATAGATGAAAACTCGGCAATGAAGTTTTCAAGCCTTTTGGCATATCGGTCATTATCCGTTGAAATGGAGTTATAGGCAAGCACGGCCGGAATAGCGGCAATCAGACCGAAAGCCGTTGTGAACAAAGCTTCGGCAATGCCGGGCGCCATGGCAGACAAAGAATTGCTTTGTGTGACGGCAATGGCATTAAAGCTGTTGATGATACCCCAAACGGTGCCAAACAAGCCGACAAGCGGCGCAACGGAACCTGTAGAAGCCAAAAATCCGAGACGTTTATCTAAATCATCAAGTTCTTTATCCATGGTGACGGCCATCGCTTTTTCAATACGTTGCTGGAGCGAAACACCGCGAAGCCCCCTGTCTGTTTTGGACTTCATGATGTTTGTGCGGCGCCATTCTTTCATGGCGGAAACAAACATGGCAGACATCGGATCGCGCGGATTTCCACCGATGGCATCATACAATCTATCAAGCGAGCCGCCTGACCAGAAAGCTTCTTCAAACTTTTTGGTGGTGCGTTTGACGCGTCTTAAAGAAGCATATTTTTCAAAGATGATTGCCCACGACCAAACAGATGCGGCAATAAGACCTATCATAACGATTTTGGTAATAGAATCGGATGCCCAAACCATATCCCAAAGCGATGGGTTCGAGGCAGCGTTTGCAACGCCTGATAAAACTTCTGTTTCCATAAAATTTTTTCCTTATCAAATTTTTGTGACACTCTTCAGTTATGCGCTTTATAAAGCAAAATGTTAAAGATTCAATTAATTTGGCACAAAAAAAAGAGGTTGATGACAACCTCTTTTTTTATTTCTGATTTGATTATTCTTCGCCGACTTCTTCGCCTTCGTTAACCAAAACTTCTTGCAAACCGGTTGCATCGTCTGTGCCCCAGTCAATTGTAGAAATTGCAATAGAAGCTTCCTTCGGGAGTTGTTCAAAAACAACTTCAAACGATTCACCTTCATCATCGGTGATGATATAAACATCGCCTTTATAAAGGTTTTGAACGACAGGCGGATTGCCGCGGCTGACAACCATTTCATCAGGGAAAACATTAAGCTGAACAGCTTTAACCATACCCTCGTTTCTGTTTTTGAAAATATCATACGGGTGAACACCGTCTTGAGAGTTATAAAAAGCTGTGCGGACATTGTTGACGATTGTGACCATTTGTTGCATGGTGCGGTTGATTTTGTGTTTGGCCATAGCTTTAGAATAACCGGCTAAAGCGCCTGCTGACAAAACGCCGATAATAGCTAAAACACCGAGCATTTCAACCATTGAACGACCAAACTCGTGATTCTTCATATTTTTTCTCCTAAATGTAGCAGATATCTGAGCGTTATTCTATATGGTTTAGCTTTTGTTGTCAATATGTCTTTTGACATATCTAGTTAATCATAGCAGTTAATTCTGCTTGGCAAACAAGAACACCGCTGACATAGGCCTTTGTTTCGCAAACAACAATGTTTTTGTGTTGTTTGAGTTTTGTGACATGCATTTCAAGTGTGTCGCCGGGAATAACCTGTTTGCGAAATTTAACTTTATCAACACTCATAAAAAGCACGCCGTGCGGTGTTAAATTTCCGTCTTGAGTGGCAACAACAAAACCGGCCGTTTGCGCCATAGCCTCAATTTGCAAAACGCCGGGCATAATCGGATTTTCAGGGAAATGTCCTTGGAAAAAAGGTTCGTTTGCTGTAACGTTTTTATAGCCGATGCCTTTGATGCCTTGTTCGATAATTTCTATTTTATCAAGAAGCAAAAAAGGATAGCGATGAGGCAAAACTTTCATAATATCATTAATCAAATAAATTTTGTTTTCCATTTTTCTTCCTATTTTTTACTGTTTTTTTGCAAAAATGCGACCTGACGCATAAAATCCTTAAACGGAACGGCCGGTGTGCCAAGTAAAACCGCACCGGGTTCGACATCGCGCATCACGCCTGATTGAGCGGCAATTTGAGCACCTGTGCCGATTTTTAAGTGATCGGCAAAACCGGTTTGACCACCACAAACAACATAGTCACCAAATGTGCAGGAGCCGGCAATGCCGACTTGCGAAACTACAACGCAGCCTCTGCCTAATTTATCATTATGCGCAATTTGCACGAGATTATCAATGCGGCAGCCGTCGCCGATGACGGTGTCATCCAAAGCACCTCTATCAACACAGGTGTTTGCACCGATCTCGACATCGTTGCCGATGATAACACGCCCGATTTGCGGAATACGCTGATGTTTGCCTTCAATCAAGTCAAAGCCGAAACCGTCAGCACCGATACGTGCGCCGGTGTAGATGTAGCAATCATTGCCGATGATAGCATAAGCAATATAAGCATTTGAGCCGATTCTGCAATTGTTTCCGATTTTGCAAGCCCGACCGATATATGCCCCCGCTTCAATACGGCAATTATCGCCGATAACAACCCCTTCTTCGATTGAAACAAAATCGCCGATAAAGCAATTTTGACCGATTTTTGCGCTCGGATGAATGGATGCTTTAATCGAAATATTTGTGCTTGGCTCAAACTCGGCATACATCGCCGTATTGAGTTTCAAAAATGCAATTTTCGGATTGTCATTGAGCAAAACAATAATACCTGCGGGGATGAAATCTGCCAAAGCTTTTGTTGTAATGCAAGCTTTTGCTTTGATGTTTTGAGCAGCCTCTTTGGCCTTTTTATCGTAAAAGAAACAAATATCATCCGCACCTGCTTTTTCCATTGTTGCAATGTCTGAAATAAGCTCATTTGCTTTAGATTGTTCAGCAAGCTCTGAGCCGGTGATTTCGGCAACTTTTGAAAGAGTAAACGGACCCTTGTTTTGATAAAAAGATGTATCAACCATTTTTATCTCCTTATAGGCTTGTGCCGAAGTTGAGTCTGAAGACTTCACGTTCGTCGTAGTCTTCCTTCATAACAGGGAAACCAAAGTCGATGTCGATTTTGCCCATCGGAGAATACCACTCAAAACCAAAGCCGATGGAAGCACGAGGCTTTGAAGAATAATCAACATCTTTATTTTTGATGCCGTCCGGTTTGCCTAAAGCACCGATGTCAAAGAATGTGCGCCCGCGGATGCCGACTTCATCCAAACCGATTGGGAAAGCAAGTTCTGCACCACCGTATAATGTCCAGTTACCGCCAAGAGCATCATCCGTTTTTTTATCACGCGCACCGACACCGCCGTATTCAAAACCGCGCAGGTTGTTGCCGCCTAAATAATAACGGTTTGACAAGCGAACATCTTTGCCGTTGTAGCCGACAATATAACCGCCATTTGCGTGGAATTTGAATGTCCAATAGTCAGCAATTGTGTAGAATTGAACGGCCTTGAGGTCAAATTTGAAGAACTTTTCGTTGCCGCCTAAACCAGCAATGTCATTGCCGAATGAAAGGAAATAGCCTTCTTTTGTGCGCTGGGTGTTGTCACGTTTGTCATAATAAAGAGTTTGGCCGATAATGGAACCGGTGGTTTTGCCCTTTTCTTTCTTGACATATTCAGATGCGCTGCTCTTGACATTTTTAATTTCGTCTTCGCGGATGGTGTAGCGAAGTGTTTGATAAAAATCATCCGTATAATTCCAGCCCAATCTGCCGCGTGTGCCGAAGGAAGCAGTGTCGTAGGAGCTTTCATCTTGATAATCTTCATCGCTGTAGAAAACATCAAAACCGGCGCTCAAACGGCGACCTAAGAAATAAGGCTCGGTAAAGCTGAAGGAATAATCTTTTGTTCGCTGAGAAACAGAAGCATCTAAGCTGATTTCTTGGCCTTTGCCCATAAAGTTGTTTTCGGTTATACCGGTTTGAACCAATGCGCCGTTTGTTGTTGAATAACCCAAACCGACATTGAAATATCCGGTTGATTTTTCTTCGACATTGATATCAATATCAGCTTTGCTGTTGTCAACAGGAACAGAGTTGATGTCGACCTTTGAAAAATAGTTTAAGTTTTCAATGTTGCGCCGAGAATCTTTGATTTTGGAAACATTGAACGCATCACCCTCATCCAAACGAAACTCACGACGAATAACCTCATCTAAAGTGCGGGTGTTGCCGGTGATGTTGATGCGGTTAACAAAAATTCGTTCACCTTCTTCAATATCAAACGAAATATCCATCGTGTTATCATCATGACGTGTATAGTTTGGGATAACATCAACAAAGACAAAACCTTTTTTGCCGAGTTCTTCGGTTATGTTTGTGACGCTTTGTTCAATGAGTTTGCTGTTATACCAATCGCCTTTTTTGATTTCAAGTTGCTTATAAAGCTTTTTGATGTTGACATCTTTGATGGCGGAATTGATGGTGATGTCTTTGATTTTATAACGCGGACCCTCATCTAATGTGAAGTTCAAGATAAATGACTTGCCGTTTGGAGCTAATTCTGCGATGGCGGAGGTAACATCAAAATCGGCATAACCACGCTCATTGTAAAAACGGCGGAGCATTTCTTTGTCATAATTCATCTTTTCGGCATCGTATTTATCGGAATGGCCGAACAAACGATACCAACGGCTTTCTTTGCTTAATATTTCATCTCTTAAATCGGGACCGGAATAGTGTTTGTTGCCAAAGAAGTTGATTTTATCGATTTTGGCTTCGCCGCCTTCATCAATTTCAAAAACAAGATCTACACGGTTTTCTTTGCGTTCGATGATTTTCGGATCAACCATGACGCTGTAGCGGCCGGCCTTTTTGTAGACCTCAATAATACGCTGAGCATCTTGTTGAACTTTTGCTTTGTTATAAATCGAATTGGGTTTGCTTTGAACCTCGCTTTCCAAAACTTTATCATCAAGCTTTTTGTTGCCGTCAAATGCACGTTTGCCAATCAACGGGTTCTCTTTTAAGTCAACAGTTAAAACACCATCATTTGAGGTGTCCATTTTGATGTCGGAGAAAAGCCCCGTGGCATAGAGGTTTTTGAAGGCATCATCTAATTTGCTTTGGCTGATATTTTGACCGGTTTTTAAGCCCAAATAAGCCATTACGGTTTCTTTTTCGACACGTTGCAAACCTTTCGTTTCAACAGATCTGAGATAAAAATCTGCGGCGTGAGCAGGTAAAGCTAAAACAAAAAGTGAAATTGAAAATGCTGTATAAAGTTTTTTCATGTTTGTTTCCTCTAAGAATTAAACAGACGATTGATAAGGTGGACAATATCATTTTTGGTGGCAAGAATCATCAAACCGACCAAAAGTAAAAAGCCCGCTTTAAAAAGATATTCTTTGACTTTTTCATTGATTTCGCGCCCTGTGATGATCTCAAGGATAAAAATCACGACATGGCCGCCGTCCAAAACAGGAATTGGGAAAAGGTTAATGAGCCCCAAATTGATGGAAAGCAAAGCCAAAAAGGTAATAAAATCAACAAATGATTCGTTTTTGGTGATGTCGCCGGTCATCTCGGCAATACGGATAATGCCGCCGACATCATCGCTGCCGCGCCGCCCCGTGATCATTTGTCCGACCCCGCGGAGCGTCATGGCAGTCACATCCCAAACTTCTGCACAAGATTGAATGAAAGCTTGAGAAATTGAGAGTTTTTCATAAGTAAATTCAACGGCGCTTTTGGATTTGACACCGAGCATATATTGTTTTTGGGTTGTTTTGCCGATTTGTTCTTTATCCATTTCGACCAAAGAAATATCAAAATGAAGAGGTTTGCCATCACGCACAATGTCAATGCTGACATAATGATCGGCATCCATAAGAACTTCTCTTGAAATATCTCCCCATTCTTTAACTTCTATGCCGTTGATGTTAACAAAACGGTCTCCCGGCAATATGCCGGCCGCCTTTGCTGCGCCTCCTTCCATGACCTCGGAAACGACGGGCGGAATGGAAAATTTGCCGAACGAGGCAAAGAGAACAAAATATATCAAAATAGCAAAAAGATAATTAAAACCCGGACCTGCCAAAACAATGGCAAGCTTTTTAAACGGATTTTGAAATGCAAAAGCGTGTTTTTTTTGCTCATCTGTTAAATTATCCAAACCCTCGGTTGATGAAGAAGATGCATCTCCATCGCCCAAGAACTGACAATAGCCGCCAAGAGGAATAGCTGATATTTTCCACTTTGTGCCATGTTTGTCTGTGCGCCCCCAAAGCTCTTTGCCGAACCCGATTGAAAAGGCGCTGACATGCACACCGCACAAACGCGCAATAAAGAAATGTCCGAACTCATGCACAAAGACAAGAATCGAAAGAAGGATAATGAACGGTATGATATAATAAATTGAATTTAAAAGCCACATAAACGACTGCCTCTCAAAACCTTAAAAATACCACAAAGCATAAGCAAAGAGAAAATAAACAAGCGGTGCGGCAAAAATAAGTCCGTCTATGCGATCAAAAACGCCGCCGTGTCCGGGAATAAGATCTGAAGAATCTTTTAAACCTAAATGACGTTTGATGGCAGATTCAATCAAATCACCGATTTGAGAAACACCGGCCACAAGCCCCGCTAAAACGGCAAAAATCAGCTCGGTATGGCCGTCGATTCGGATAAGTCTGTAAGCGGCAAGAATATGGAAGAAAACTTCGGAAACCGCAATGGCAAGAAGCATGCCGCCAACCAAACCGGACCATGTTTTGTTCGGGCTGATTGAAGGTGCAAGCTTGGGCCCTTTTAAATTTGAACCGACAATATACGCACCGACATCCATAGACCAAACCATCAGTAAAAACCAAAGGGTCATATAAAAATTATATGGTGCATAAGTGAAAATATCGTGATACATCCACATCATTGAGCCGACACCGATGGAAATATACGGGACGCCCAATGTGAGTAAGAAGCTTTCTTTTTCTTTGAGAGATTTAAGATAAGAAAAAAGTGTTGTAAAAATAACCGTTAAGACAATGGCGTGCGTGTTATAAACAAAAATCGAGACAGCCAAAGATAAAGTATAGGCGCCGAAATAAGCAAGAGGCTTGCGAGAAGGAACCATATTTGCCCATTCCCAAGAAAGCAAAACACCGACAAGAAGCGCTAAAATATCAACATATGGATAGCCGAACCACAAAGCGCCTATAACGACAGGCAGCATTAAAAGAGCCGTTGTAACGCGTTTTTTGAAAGTGTTTGGTTGCTTGATTTGTGTTTTAGATTTTGCCATATCTTCTCTCCCTCGTTTGGTATGTCGAAATAATTTGTTTTAATTCTTGCGCCGTAAAATCAGGCCAAGCTGTTGGTGTGAAAAAGAACTCGGCATAAGCCAGTTGCCACAACAAAAAGTTGCTCAATCTTTGCTCGCCGCTTGTTCTGATTAAAATATCCGGATCGGGGACATTTTTCGTGTAAAGCATAGCAGAAATTGATTTTTCATCAATACTTTCAGGCGACATATCACCATTTTTCACACTTGTTGCAATTTGCTTGACGGCATGAACAATTTCGGCACGTGAGCCATAGCTCAAAGCAATTTGGAGCGTTGCTGCCGTGTTGTTTGCCGTTAAAGTTTCAAGCTCGCTCATTTTAGCGCGGATGTCGGCATCAAGCATCTCGCGCTCACCGATAAAGCAAATACGAATGTTGTTTTTGTTGAGCTCTTCGAAATCTTTTGACAGGTATTGGCGCAAGAGATTCATCAGTGTATCAACCTCATCTTTCGGACGCTTCCAATTTTCGGTTGAAAAGGCATAAAGTGTGAGATATTTGATGCCCATTTCTTTGGCGGCTTTGGCAATATCAATAACCACTTCGGCGCCTTTTTTATGTCCGGCCGTGCGCGGCAAACCGTGGCGAACAGCCCAGCGGCCGTTGCCGTCCATGATAATGGCAATATGTTCAAGTGCATTCGGCATAAAAGCTACACCTGCATGATGTCTTTTTCTTTTTGAGCCAAAAGATCATCCACCTTTTTGACGGCATCGTCTGTGAGTTTTTGAATATCGCTTTCAGCGCGCTTTTCTTCATCTTCAGAGATGATGTTATCTTTTTTAAGCTTTTTAACTTCATCCAAGCTGTCGCGGCGAATGTTGCGGATGGCAACTTTGTTTTGCTCAGCATATTTGCCGGCAATTTTGGAAAGTTCTTTACGACGCTCCTCGCTCAAAGGCGGAATCGGAATACGGATTAAGGTGCCGTCAACAGCCGGATTTAAGCCTAAATCACTCTCACGCAAAGCTTTTTCAGCAGATTTGACAAGTGATTTATCCCACAAGCTCACCGATAAAGTGCGTGCATCAGGGGTGGAAATTGTGCCGATTTGAGAAATCGGAGACATTGAGCCATAAGCTTCGACCATGATGCCGTCAAGAAGGCTCGCATGAGCACGGCCCGCACGAAGCCCGCCGAAATCTGCCTTTAAGGATTCAAGCGTTTTTTCCATACGGCTCGAAGCATCTGTTTTGATTTGATTGATATCTGACATATTTTTCCTCTTTAATTTTCAATGGTTGTGAACTTCCCTTTACCGCAAACGGCATTCAAGAAAGCATCTTTATTTTTGAGTTCAAAAACGACAATCGGGATGCGGCTTTCTTTGACAAGAGTGATGGCTGTTAAGTCCATCACGCGAAGGTTCTTTTTTAAAACCTCGTCATAGGAAACCTTATCATAACGTTTTGCTTTCGGATCTTTTTTAGGATCAGCCGTATAGACACCGTCAACCTGCGTGGCTTTAAGGAGCGCATCGCATTGCATCTCGGAAGCTCTTAAAGCAGCTGCCGTATCGGTTGTGAAATAGGGGCTGCCTGTGCCGCCGGCAAAGATGATGACACGTTTGCGCTCAAAGTGTTTCAAAGCTTTGCGATACATATAGGGTTCGCAAACCTGAGGCACATTTAAGCCGGACATCACGCGCACCGGCACGCCGACTTTTTCCAAAGCATCTTGAACATAAAGGGCATTCATAACGGTGCCAAGCATACCAACCTGATCGGCAACGCTGCGGTTGATGCCTTGAGAGGCTTCGCTTGCGCCGCGAAAGATGTTTCCGCCGCCGACAACAATGCAAATTTCAACACCTAAATCATAGACCTTTTTGATATCTGCCGCGAGCTTTTTTAAGACAACAGGCGACATACCGAAAGCTTTATCGCCCATGAGGCCTTCGCCCGAAAGTTTGATTAAAACACGTTTATATAAAGGTTGCATGCTTTTTTCCTTTAATGTTTGATGGCTTCATCATACAGGTTTTAGAACTCTTGTCATCATTTTTTTTTAAGCTCTTCACAGAATATTGAAAAAAAGGAAGCCGAAACTTCCTTTTTTGATTAAACCGCTTGTTCTTTGGTTTTCATAAACTTAATCGAGGGGAAGTCTTCAGCCGTTTTGTTCAAATGCCAAGCGTTGCGCGCCAAAAAGACATGATCGCCGTTGTAATCGGTTGCCATATTGAGTTTGTTGGCATCTAAAAACTTTTCAAAGGCGGATTTATCCTCTGCGCTCACCCAACGCGCCGTATAGTATTGCGTCGGTTCAAAAATAACGGGGAT
>DPKR01000109.1 GCA_003542415.1 Alphaproteobacteria bacterium
ACCACTTCTGCTTCAACAGCATCTATTTCCCATTCTGATTTAGGAACAGGAATAACGACTTCAGCCTTGGTGGGTTCTTTGTTTTTCATTTTTAATTCATTTATCATATCTCGTATGCCCATTGTCTTATTCCTTTCGTAAAAAGTTTTGCCAAAATAAAGCTTTAAACTTTATTGATTCTATTTTACCCCTCCAATTTTTTTGTCAAGTCTTTTTTAAATAAACATAAAAAAAATCGGTAGGTCCCTTGACGATTCCTAGCGGAATCGAGGGATGACTCTTAAGATGCATTCCGAGCCCTTTGTGAACTCAGGACTCAGAATGGCGGGAAAGAAAAGGATGATAAGAAAATCTTAATTATGGGAGCAAGGGAGACCATGCGGGGTCAGAAGCTTCGGCCGGAGTGACAACCAAACGTTCGTTATAGCCTGTGACATCAACGGTATATAATCTCACCGGAGCCGCACGGCTGCCTGAACTGCGCTCTTGTTTGAAGAACATCAGCACGCGTCCGTTCGGAGACCATGTGGGGCCTTCGACCAAATAGCCGCTTGCCAAAATACGTTCGCCCGTGCCATCGGGGTGCATCACACCGATATAGAAGTTGCCGCCGGACATTTTGGTGAAGGCGATATAGTCACCGCGCGGCGACCAAACAGGCGTGGCATAGCGGCCATTGCCAAAGCTGATGCGCTCAACATTGGATCCGTCCGAATCCATGACATAAAGTTGTTGATTGCCACCGCGGTCGGAATTGAACACGATTTTTTCTCCATCCGGCGAATAAGACGGCGATGTATCAATCGCGGGATGACGCGTTAGTTGGCGGGTGGATTTTTTCTTCAAATCCATTTCATAAATTTCGGTGTTACCTTTGGCGGCAAATGAGAGCAAAACTTTTGAGCTATCAGGAGAAAAGACAGGGGCAAAAGTCATACCCGGGAAGTTGCCCAAGAGTTCTTGCTTGCCGGATTCAATGTCTAAAATATACACTCTCGGCATATCATTTGAAAATGAGATATAGGTCACTTTTTGCATGTTTGGCGAAAAACGCGGGGTTAAAGCCATGGCCGCACCGGAAGTTAAAAACTTGTGGTTTTCGCCGTCTTGATCCATAATTGCCAAACGTTTGACACGTTTTGTGGCAGGACCGCTTTCAGAAACATAGACAATGCGGGTATCAAAATAGCCTTCATCACCGGTTAAGCGCTCATAAATATCATCTGCAATGATGTGAGCAATACGGCGCCAGTTGTCTTTTGTGGTGGTGTAAGACTGGCCTTGAAGCTGATCACCGTTAAAAGCATCCCACAAGCGAAACTCAACTTTGAGCTGCCCGTTTTCTGTTTCAGAAATGGCACTTTGGACGAGCGCTTGTGCTTTGATGGCGCGCCAATCGGTAAAATTCGGGCGCTCATCAATCGAGTTTAAATCTTCAATATAGCTTGCTTCATCTATCACACGGAAAAGACCGCTACGCTCTAAATCGGCCATCACAACGCCGCGAATTTTATTTGCATAGCTACCGACACCGAAAAGCTGCCCCAAAGCATTTGTATGGGTGATCATCTTCGGAATGGCAATCGGCATCGGCTCACGCATAGCACCGACAATGTCTATTTCAAGTTCGGCATGAGCGGGGATGGCAAAAAAGCATACAAGAGCAAGGATTAAACGTTTTAATTTCATATCAAGCACCTTTAAAAAAAATTACAATTGATGATATTTTATGCGCATATTCTTAAAATTCAATTAGCATTTGACATTTTTTTGTTTTGTTTTATGATTTTTCAGCAAGGAATTTGATATGGAACTGAAAGAATTTAAACAAAGCTTGAAACCGTATGGCGCGCTAATCGGGTTTGATTTTGGCACCAAAAGATTGGGCGTTGCTGTTTCTGATATGATGCGGATGGTGGCAACCTCATACAAAATTATTGAGCGAACAAGTTTTCAAAAAGATGTGGAGGAAATCAAGCGCATTATCAAAGAAAAAGAGATTTGCGGCATTGTTTACGGCCTGCCGAAACAAATGGACGGCACAGAAGGCGAAACTGCAGAGCAAACGCGCAAATTTGCCTTAAAAATTGCAAATGAGGTTAATTTGCCTTATGCTTTTTGGGATGAAAGGCTATCTTCTAAAGCCGTTGAGAGCTTTTTGATTAACGAAGTTGACCTCTCGCGCGCGAAAAGAAAAAAGGTTTTGGATGCCTCTGCCGCCGCTTATATTTTACAAGGCGCATTAGATGCTATGCAAAGAATATGATATAAACTTGTGAAGTAATGGCAAAATGTTGTTTTTTTCTATGAGAGCTTGATATATACTCCCTTCCATGAAGAAATTGACCAAATATATTTCGGGGCAAATCACAAGCGGATTTCTGCTTGTGGTGTTTTCGCTTCTTGCGATGCTTTGGCTCACACAATCTTTGCGCTTTGTTGAGATGGTCACAAACAAAGGTTTGCCTTTGAGGCTTTTTGTTGAGCTCACTTCGCTTTTGATGCCGCGACTTTTTGTGGTGCTCTCCCCTATTGCTTTGTTTGCCGCTGTGTTGTTTGTTTATAACAGGCTTCTTTCAGACCGCGAACTTGTGATTATGCAGGCCGCCGGTATCAGCCCTTTGAGAAACGCTGCTTCCGTTTTTGTGATGGGGATTTTGCTTTCCTTTTTCAGTATTTATGTTCAAAACTGGGGCATTCCGCAGGCGGAGGGCGCGTTCAGAAAGCTTGAATGGGAAGTGAAAAACAATGTATCGCACCTGATGTTTCGCGAAGGGGAATTTACAAACCTCAAAACGAACTTGACTGCTTTTATCACAAAGCATGAGCCGGACGGATCTGTTTTGGGGATTTTGATTTCAGATGAAACAAAACCGAACCAAAAGGTGACTTTATCTGCCGAAAGAGGACGAATTATATATGAAAACGAACGTCCGCATATTATTTTAATCAATGGAGCAAGACAGGAAATTGATGTTGAAAGCGGGCGTTTTTCTTCGCTCAACTTTTCGCGTTATTCCGTAGATTTGGGCGGATTTGGCAAAGGCGGTTTGAAACCCGCAAGTGTGAGAGAAAAGTCATTAAAAGAGCTTTTGAATGCAAAAAACAACAGCGACTTATCTGATGCGGACAAGCGCAAATATATTGTGGAGGGCAACAGAAGAATCACGACTCCTTGGTATAATTTGGTGTTTGCACTGATTGCCTGCACCGGCCTTCTCATCGGGAATTTTAACAGGCGCGGGCAAACAAAAATTGTTTCTCTATCTATTTTTTCAATGATTTTGATTTTGGGGCTTGATTTGATTTTTACAAATCTGGCCGGAAGATCTCTTTATTTCTTGCCGTTTTTATATTTGAATTGTCTGTTGCCGCTGATTTCTTGCATCTATTTGCTTTTGTTTTATAACCCGTTTATTTGGGTGAAGTTTAAAAATCGATATAAGGTGATTTCTCATGCGGCGTAGTTTATATTTGGCAGTATTGCTTATGTGTTCTGCAACAACGGTTCAAGCCGAACCCGTTGCGGGCGAGCTGACGACAAAGCCGAGCAGAACCCCTTATGTTGCAATTGAACCGAAACAAAATATTACGGATATTTTGCACCTTTCAAGCTCAAAATCAACAGAAGAGCCTGATGTTTATTTTGATGCAGACGAGCTCATCACCAATCAAAAAGAAAAAACGATTGAGGCTTTGGGCAATGTTGTTGTTCGCCGCGAAGGGCTGACACTATACACCGATAAGCTTGTTTATAACCAACAGCAAGATACGATTTTTGCCATCGGCAATGTGGTTTTGAGCGAACCTGAAGGGATTAAAATATATTCCGACAAAGTAAACTTAACAGGCAAGCTGACCCAAGCCGAAATGAAACAAATTAAGGTTATTATGCGCGATGAAAGCAAACTTTGGGCAGAATATTTCAAGAAAAAAGAAAATGACAACAAAGTAATGCGCTATGTGACTTTTACACCGTGTGACTGTTGTGAAGAAAACGGTGGGAAAGCACCGTTATGGCGGATAAGAGCCAGAAAAGTGACACACGATGCGGCAAATAAAAATATGAACTACAATGATGCCTTTTTAGATTTTAAGAATGTGCCTGTTTTATATTCGCCGTTTTTATCGCATCCGGACCCGACCGTTAAACGCCGGTCCGGGTTTATGCCCCCGAAAATCAAAAGCAGCAGCTATTTAGGCGGAGCGGCTCAAATCAACTATTTTTGGGATATTTCAGAACATTCAGATATTTTGTTCTCACCAACTTTTTCAACCGACAAAGGTGTGTTGTTGGGCGGCAGGTATCGTTCTTATTTTAAGAAAGGATATTTGGAAGCAGAGGGAACATATTTGAACGATGATGATCCGAACAGACCAAATAACAGAGGAAATCTATTTGCATTCGGGCGCTACGAAATCAACGATTTGTGGGTGGCTTCAACTCATTTAAACTATGCCTCCGATTCTCTTTATCTCAAAGAGCTATCGCTGCCGAAAGACAATGAAGCATGGCTGACTTCTGATGTGAGTTTCGAGCGCTTTAATTTTAGAGATTATGCTTCTATTCAGGCTTATTATTACAAGCTTATCAGCTATGATTTGAAAGAAAAAGATTCTGCCAGATATGACCGCTTGAAATATAATAAGCCTTTTGTTTTGCCTTTGATTGAATCCGAATTTGTTTCTGATCCGAACAGCATTGGCGCTTATTATAAAAACGATTTGAGCTTTGCTTCTTTATATCACTCAAACGGACAGCAATCTCAACGCGCAACAATGATCAACTCATGGAATTTGCCTTGGACAAGTCGATTTGGTGAACGATACAAAATTGTGGCTTCTGTTAAAACCGATGCCTATCATGTTGAAGAATATCAATATCGCTTGAACAAAAAGGATTATAATGGAAATCCTGTCCGCGTTTTTCCGCAACTCGGTGTGGAGTGGAAACTCCCGTTTGTTAAGGCCTCAGACACATCACGTCAGATTTTAGAGCCCGTTATTGTTGGTGTGTTGGCGCCAAATGGCGGAAACAAATCTGAAAAGATTCCGAACGAAGACAGCCAAGATGCTCATTTTGAAGATACGAATGTGCTCGATTTAAACAGATATGCCGGATACGACAGAAATGATAACGGAAGCAGAATCAGCTATGGTTTTAACTGGAACACTTATGGAAACATTATGGGACGTACATCCGCATTTTTTGCACAAAGCTACCAATTCAACAAAAACACAAGTTTTGCGAAAAATACGGGTAGCAAAGGGCATTTATCCGATTATGTCGGGCGCATTTATGCCGCACCTGCCGATTATTTGAATTTGACATATCGGTTCAGGCTGGATCGCAATGACTACAAGTTGCGATACAACGAGCTTGCAACACGTTTTGGAACAAATATGTTGAATTTGTATGTTTCTTATATATATTTGCAAAAAAATAAATATGCCTCCGAAACACTTTCGGAAAGAAAAGAACTTTATACAGCCGTAAGCGCTGCCTTGACAAGGGACTGGTCAATCAATGTTTATAACAGGCAAGATCTTTCGCACGGAGGGGGGTCGCTTGAGCACGGCGGAAATTTGATTTATGAAGATGAATGTTTTATGTTTGTCACAAATGTGAAAAAGTATAATTCAAGCGATCCTGATTTAGATGATTCTTATGAATTTACTTTTTCATTTTACCTCAAAACATTAGGTGGATTAGGTTCTTAAATTTTAGGAGAAATAAATTGAAATATTTAGTTTTTCTTTTGGCTATTTTGCTCTGCTTTGAAACACAATCTCAAGAAATTTCAGCCGGAGATTTAGATGCGGCTGCAAGGAGCGCAAAATCAACCTCTGTTATGTTTGCTGCACCTCAAAGTGAAGAAGAAATCGCGCGCGCACAATATGAAGCCGAGATGAGAGCAAGAGAGGCTTATGAAGCGGAAATGAAAAAAAGAGAAGAAGAAATGAAGCGCGC
>DPKR01000012.1 GCA_003542415.1 Alphaproteobacteria bacterium
GTCTTTTTTCTTGCCTTAAAGCAAAAAATTTTCTATACCTTAGCTCATGGAAAAAGATATTGAGCAATTAAAAGGCAAAACGTTATCCAGCGTGCCGCTTTCATATACACCGTTTTTGCTTGCCGATTTGATCAAAACAAGCAAGCATGATATTTTGTATGTGGCAAGCAGCGGCAAAGAATTGGAGCAAGTTGCAAACTTGTTTTCATTTTTGTTGCCATCGGTGCAGGTTTTGAAATTGCCGGCATGGGACACAGTGCCCTATGACAGGGTTTCGCCGAATGTGAGCGTTGTGGGAGAGCGCGTTGAAACATTGTCCGCTCTTGCCCTAAGGCCAAACGAAAACAAGCCGAGATTGATTGTGGCAAGTGTGGGCTCAGTGCTCCAAAAACTGCCGCCAAAAAAGATTTTTTTGAATGCACGGCGCGAAATCAGACAAGGCGGAAAGTTTGATTTTAATGATTTTATGCACTATCTGATGATTAACGGCTATACAAAAGTTGAGCAGGTGATGGAGCCTGCCGAATATGCCGTTCGCGGTGATATTGTCGATATTTTCCCTGTTTCTTCCAAGGCTCCCTTGAGACTTGATTTGTTTGATGATGAAATTGAAAGAATCCGCCTTTTTGACCCTATATCACAACGCACGACAGGTGAAGTCAAATCTTATTTGTTCGGGCTTGCCGATGAAGTTGTTTTAGATGAGCACACAATCAACAATTTTAGAAGCGCTTATCGCGAATCGTTTGGTGCGGCAGGCTTGAAAGATGAACTTTATGAAAGCATTTCAAACGGTGTAAAATACATCGGATTTGAAAACTGGTTGCCTTTCTTTTATGACGAATCGCTTCCGACACTTTTTGATTATGTGCCGATGGCATATGTTGTTTTGAGCCAGCACACAGATGAAGCATCTCAAGCAAAGGAAGACAGTATTTATGATTATTACACCGCACGCATGGAAGCCTTAAAAGTTAAAGGCGCGGCAGATGAGATGGTTTACCGTCCGGTTAAGCCGGAATTGATGTATTTAAGCAAAAAAGAATTTGATGATATTGCCAAGCAAAAAAAAGCTCTTGTTTTAAGCGAGCTATCCATACCCGAAAGCACGGAAGTCACAAACTTAAAAGTTATTCCTTCACGCGATTTTTCGCATGCAAAAAATATTTCGCTTAAAGCGGTTTATGAAGATTTGAAAGACTATTTAAATGCGCAAGCAAAATTGATGCGCCTTATTTGTTGCAACAGCGCGGGAGTGCGCGAAAAGCTGATGGGTATTGCAGATGAATACGGCATAAAAAATGTTGTGTTTGCAGAAGATTATGATGATGCCTTAAAGCTGATGGCAAACAAAAAAATTGCACTTGTTGTGGCTGATATAGACCATGGTTTTAAAACCGAATCGATGTGTGTGATTGGGGATAATGATATTTTTGGTGTTCGCCAAAATACACGTGCGCGAAAAGTTAAGGCTGAGAACTTTATTGAAGATATATCATCATTAAATGTCGGTGAGCTTGTGGTGCACATTGAACATGGTTTGGGGCGCTTTATGGGGCTTGAAAATCTTATGGCCGGCGGAGCGCCGCATGATTGTTTGAAAATTTTGTATGCACACGATGATAAGCTTTTTGTGCCGGTTGAAAACATTGATGTGATTTCGCGTTATGGCTCAGATGATGAAAATGTGCAGCTTGATACTTTAGGCAGTCAGGCTTGGGAGGCCAAGAAAAACAAGGTTAAAGAAAAAATCAAAGAGATTGCCGCAAGTTTGATCAAAGTTGCCGCCGAACGCGAGCTCAAAACAGCTGACTGCTTTGCTCCGCCTCAGGGGATATATGATGATTTTTGTGCGCGCTTTGCTTATCACGAAACAGATGATCAGATGCATGCAATTGTTGATGTTTTAAAAGATTTGAATACCGGTGTGCCTATGGACAGGCTTGTTTGCGGCGATGTCGGTTTTGGAAAAACAGAAGTTGCGCTGCGGGCGGCTTTTACGGTTGCAATGAGCGGTGCGCAAGTGGCGCTTATTGTGCCGACAACACTTCTCGCGCGTCAACACTATTTAAACTTTAAAGCGCGTATGGAAGGCTTTCCGATTAAGGTTAAAATGCTTTCAAGGCTAACCTCGGCAAAAGAAGCAAAAGAAACAGTTGAGGGTTTGAAAAACGGAAGTGTTGAAATAGTCATTGGCACCCATGCACTTCTTTCCGACAACGTCAAGTTTTGCAATTTAGGGCTTTTGATTATTGACGAAGAGCAACATTTCGGGGTGACGCACAAAGAAAAACTTAAGAGCTTAAAATCAGATGTTCATGTTTTGACATTGAGTGCAACACCTATTCCGCGAACGCTCCAATTATCATTAACGGGGGTTAAAAGCTTAAGCATTATCGCAACTCCGCCGATTGATCGAATGGCGGCACGGACGTTTGTGATGCCTTTTGATAAGGTGATGATTAAAGAGGCGATTTTGAGAGAAAAATATCGCGGAGGGCAAACATTTTTTGTCTGTCCGCGTGTGTCAGATATTGCAAATGTTGAAAAGAGCTTAAAAGAGCTTTTGCCAGAGGTTAAAATTGCGGTGGCGCACGGGCAGATGAAGGTTAAGGATTTGGAAGATGTGATGACTGATTTTTCAAATTTTAAATATGATGTTTTGCTTTCAACCACCATTATCGAATCGGGCATTGATATGCCAACGGTCAACACAATGATTATTTATCGTGCCGATATGTTTGGGCTTGCTCAGCTCTATCAACTTAAAGGGCGAATCGGCCGTTCAAAAGTGAGGGGATATTGCTATTTTACAGTGCCGGAACAAAAAAAACTGAAACCTGTTGCTCTAAAGCGTCTCAATATTTTATCTGCGCTTGATACGTTGGGCGCCGGTTTTTCACTTGCTTCGCACGATATGGATATCAGAGGTTCAGGCAATGTTTTAGGCACAGAACAATCAGGGCATATCAAAGATGTCGGCATTTCGCTTTATCAGCATATGTTGCAAGAAGAAATACTGCGCCAGAAAGCTTTGAAAGAAAATGAAATGCTTAAAACTTTTGAAGCAGATGAGTTCAGCCCGCAGATTGTAACGGGAATCCCCGTGATGATACCGGAAAGCTATATTAAAGATTTGGGTGTGCGTTTAGGTCTTTATAAGCGAATAGGTGCGCTTAAAACAAAAGACGAGCTTTTAGATATGAGAGCTGAGCTTGTTGACCGTTTCGGTAAATTGCCGACGGAGGTTGAAAACCTTTTAGATACGATTGAAATCAAACAAATTTGTCATGGTGCGGGAATTTCTAAAATCGAGGCCGGTGCAAAAGGGATTTTGATTTCATTTCATAACAATGTTTTCAAAGCCGTTGACAAATTGATAGACTTGGTTAATCGGTCATTCGGTGTGGTGCAAATCAGGCCGGATCAAAAGATTTTTATTGAAGGAAATTTGGCGGACTATCAAAAACGTGTTGAGATTATTAAAAAATATGTTATACTATTTCATCAGATGGTTTGCTCATAAGGAACAAAAAATGGCAAAAGAACAATTTGATAAAAGTTTGTTGAAACTGCATCATCCAAATGAAATTCATAAAGAGTTAGATCAATTCAAAAATGAATGGCGCTATGAAAAAGTAGACAAATCTTTTATGCATAAAACAGGCTTGAAGTTTTTTATTGAAAAAGATGAAAGAAGTGGCAGATCTCAGGCGGTGATTAATAAGAAAAACATTGAAGGCTGGGAACGCTATATGAATGGGCATTTTGGTTTAAACAGAGCTGAAATTAATCTTTATCGAGAGAGGTTGTTTCAAGAGTTTTACGAATATCTTCAATGGTACGCCAATCAATTAAAACAAGCTGCCGATAATATGGACATAAGTATAGAAGTGTTGCCTTATTTAATTCAGCAATCTATGAACAATCGTTATAAGAGTTAAGATTTTAATTTTTTTACCAAATCATTGTAAGCTATCGTGATTTTTTTAAATTTTTCTTCACACAATTTGTCGCCGTCATTCATATCAGGGTGGTAGAGACGAGCGAGCTTTTTATATTGCTTTTTGAGCGAATCGAGAGATATATCTTCAAGCGAAATGTCTAAGATAGCAGCGCACTCGCGATCGCGCGCATTAAAGTAAATTTTTTGTCGCCAATGAGAATCGTCAAAATATGACATTTCGCCCAGCTCATCAATAAAATCATAGCCGAATTGATATTTTATCTTAGATGAGAATCCGCCAAAGTGCATTTTTTTGTTTGAGGGTTTTTCCTGCTCATTTTCTTGAGAATCATAGTAGTTCCATTTTGCATTGTATTCAGCAACATGGTCTAAGCAAAACCAATAATAATCTTTTAAGGTTTTGTCTTTCGGCGCACGGTATTCCCCTTTTTTTTTACAGCCCGGAAAATCACAAATATGTTCTTTCCCTTCATTTTGGGGGGCAAAATATTTTTTAGATCTTGTCGTTTTTTTGTTCATGACACACTTTTTAATACATAAAAGCAGAGTTTACAAAGAAAATTTTAATTTTTTTTAAAATTATTATTGACTTTCACCAATTTAAACGGTTATAAAGCTTACCAGAATATTTTAAGTTAATTTATAAATAGGAATAAAAATATGGCCAATCATAAATCGGCAAAAACGAGAATCGTGAGAAATAATAAGCGTAGCGTTATCAATGGTATGAGAAGAAGCCGTGTTCGCACTTTTGTTAAAAAAGTTGATGCTTTAATTGCTGCCGGCAACAAAGAAGAAGCTATGGTTGCTTTTAAGGTTGCAGAATCTGAAATGATGCGCGCTGCTCAAAAAGGTGTTTTCCATAAAAATATGGCATCTCGTACGGTTTCTCGTTTAGCTCAAAAAATTAAAGCTTTATAGTTTTATTTTTTAGTTTTAAAAAAACACACAAAAATCTCCGCTTTTGCGGTTATGTTTTTGTGTGTTTTTTGTCATAAAAGTCCATAGAATCGGGCGAATCGCACAAGAATCGATGTCAAGAAAAATAATTGCAATGTTCTATAAAAGTTCTATTGTTTTTAAAAAATTTTGTGTTTAGTATCAGAAGCACTTTAAGAAATTATTAATGTATAAAAACGGATTAACTACTATTTAAATAAGGAATAAAAAATGGCTGAAGAAGCAATCAAGAACAAAGACAATTCTGTTCAAGACGAATGGGGACAGATTTGCAGCCAATTAAAAATGGAATTTGGTGAGACAGCTTTTGACAGTTGGTTGAAACCTTTGACCGTGGGCACATGTACAAATGGTGTCATGAATATTTGTGTGCCGACCGCTTTTATGAAAAACTGGGTATTAACTCATTATTCCGATCGAATCCACAAAATATGGGAGCACAAAAATCCAAATGTTAAAAAGATAAACTTTGTGGTTCAAACGCATACAGATAATTCTTTGTTGAAAAAAATTTCGTCGACTCCGACCCCTCAGAATATTTATACGCCACAATTTAATATGACAAACAGTTTTAATGATTACGGTGTTAAAGAGGGCTTTATGCAACTTTCTGCTCCGCTTAATCCGGCTTATACATTTGATTCATTTGTTGTTGGAAAGACCAATGAATTTGCATGTGCTGCAGCAAAAAAAGTTGCCGAATCGAGAAATGTTTCTTTTAATCCGCTCTTTTTATATTCCGGTGTGGGGCTTGGCAAGACGCACTTGATGCATGCTATTGCATGGCATATAAAACAACAAGATCCGAGTCGCAATGTCATTTATTTGTCAGCTGAGCAATTTTTGTTTAAGTTTGTTAAGGCTTTACGCTATAAAGATACGGCAGCTTTTAAAGAGCAGTTTAGAGCCGTTGATGTGTTGATGGTTGATGATGTTCAGTTTATGAGCAACAAAGAATCAACGCAAGAAGAGTTTTTCTATACATTTAATTCGCTTATTGAAGAAGGACGTCAGATTATCATTTCGGCAGACAAATCTCCGACAGATTTAGAAGGAATCGAAACGCGTTTAAAATCACGTTTAGGCGGAGGCTTGGTTGCAGATATTCATCCGACAGATTTTGATTTGAGAATGGGTATCTTAAATTATAAAGCAAAACAAATGGGGATTAATTTACCCGAAAAGGTGGCTGAATTTTTGGCTCAGAAAATCACATCCAATATCAGAGAATTGGAAGGATCATTGAGACGAATTGTTGCGCATACACAGCTCCTTTCTAAAAATGAAATTACGCTTGATATGACGCAAGATATTTTGAAAGATATGCTTCGTTCTATTGATCGTAAAACAACGATTGATGAAATTCAAAAGAAGGTTGCAGAATACTTTAATATTTCTGTTAAAGAATTGCAGTCTTCAAGACGTGCAAGAACAGTTGCAAGACCTCGTCAGATTGCAATGTATCTTGCAAAACAATTAACATCTCGTTCGCTTCCTGAAATCGGACGCAAGTTTGACAGAGACCACACAACGGTGATGCACGCCGTTCGTAAGGTTGAAGGTTTGATCGGTGAAGATGCTTCGCTTGCAGAGAGTGTGAATGTTTTGCGTCGGGCGCTTGAAAACTAGAAAATTGTTTTTTTGTGTTTGACTCCTTTTACCCCATCGATAACTGGTGGGGTTTTCTTTTTTTATTAAAAAGATTATTTTTTTCTTGACAATAAATGTGAACTTCGTTATTTATGTTGCAAGATTTATGGCGGAGTAGCTCAGTTGGTTAGAGCAGCGGAATCATAATCCGCGTGTCGAGGGTTCGAGTCCCCCCTC
>DPKR01000147.1 GCA_003542415.1 Alphaproteobacteria bacterium
GTCATTCTCGGGCTTGACCCGAAAACCTAAAAGCTTCGAGGCTACTCGGCTGAAGCCTCGTTCACTGCAGCAATCGCTTTTCAAGCGACCGGCGTCTTCCTATCCGCCTTTGCCTTGTAGTCGAACTCCCTTTCTCGTGAGTTCTCTCAGCGTTTACCAATAAAAAAAACCACCTTTCAGGTGGCTTTTTTATTGGTGGACGCTGAGAGGTTCGAACTCCCGACCCTCTCGGTGTAAACGAGATGCTCTTCCAGCTGAGCTAAGCGTCCATCGGTCGGTGAGCTAACTTATAACCAATCTTTTTTCCAAAATCAAGCAAAAAATTTAAAAAAAGTATTTTTTATGCTCCAACTATTAAATATGTTCCAAATATAATCAAAACGTAACAAATAATCTTTTTAACGATATTTCGAAATTGCAGGTTTTCATTAAAATGACAGTGAAAAATTTGATTTAAAATGAATATGTCAAGTGCAACAAAAAGAGGCTGCGTTGCAGAAATCCCCGTTTCAACGACAACAGGGATAAATGAAAGTGCGCAAATCGGCGCAAAATAACCGATTTGATCAAACAACTCCATCACAAAAAATTTTGAAAAGTTTTTTTGATAAACATCCTTATTTTTCAAAATGTCTTTGCGGGTTGGTTTGAACATCAAAAATGTAAAACACAGAAGAAGACTGCACAAAGAACACCAAAATGAAACATTTATCCAATCCGCATAAGTTAAGAGCTTTTTATATAAAATGCCTTCAAAAGAGAGAAGAAATGCAGTTAAAAGCATCAAATAAAATCCTTTGTCAAATTTCAATGAGCGAGCATTTTTTAAGTTTAAGAACATTGAGGCCAAAACAATCAGAAAAAGTCCTATATATTGAGATACGCACAAAATCTCTCGAAGAAAATAATAAGCAAAAAAAGGCACAAAGACTTTTTCAAGTGAGAATAATGCGGCAACAACAGATGTGTCTGAAACTCTGAGTGCGGCAAAATATGGAAACAAATATAACACGTTTATCGCGGCAACGATGAAAAGAAAGGGATAGGCTTGTGCCGGTAAAAACGTGATAGAGCCGAAGCAAAATAAAAAAATAAGACCGATAAAATTCGTGAGAGACATATAAAAAATAGTCGTAGGCAGTTTCTTGAATATATCGCCGACGACATAAGAATCAAAAATATTTGACACGGCATGAGAAAAAGGACTGATAAAAGCAATAAATATTCCGAGCCAATACATTTTAACGTCCTTTTGAAAAATCAGCCAATTGCCATCAATAAATATTGCTGAGGAGTGATTTCTTCAGCGCGCGCCGTCAAAGGAACACCCGCTTTCAAGCATAAATTTTCCAAGTTAGGTACATTTTTCAAACTCTGCCTGATCATCTTTCGGCGCTGTGAAAAAGCCGCCAGCGTGAGCTTTTCAACTTTTTGCAAAACACCATTTGTCGGCCTGTCTTTTAGCGGTTTAAACAAAAGCACCGTCGATTGCACCTTTGGCGCCGGCACAAAGCACTCGGGGTTTAATGTCCACAGCCTTTGCACATCGCACACAAGCTGCGCTAAAACAGATAATCTTCCATAGTCTTTAGTCTTGATGGGCGCACAAATTCTGTCTGCGACTTCTTTTTGAAACATCAAGGTCATCGCTTCAATCTTGTCCGTTTTTTCAAGCCAGCCAGTCAAAAGCGGAACAGATATATTATACGGCAAATTGCTTACAATCTGCAATTTTTGAGATCTTAAAGTTGCAATGTCAACCGTCAAAGCATCAGCATTTAAAATTTCCATCGGGCATGGGGCAATGCCTTTGAGCTCATTCATAATTTCCACGCAACGTTCATCCATTTCAATGACCGTCAAGCTTTTTGGTGTTGCGCTCAAAACGGCTCGTGTCAGTCCTCCCGGACCCGGGCCGATTTCTAAAACATCAAAATTACTTAAATCTTTAAGGTTCTGTTTTTCGAGTGAAAGCCTGATGATTTTGTCTGTCACATTTTGATCGAGTAAAAAATTCTGCCCGAGAGCTTTTTTTGCCATCAAGCCGTGTTCTTCAACGGTTTGCCTCAAACTCTTTTCAAAAATCATTTAAGCCTTCCGCTCAATAATGGCTTTGTTTCTCAAATCGCGCAGATATTTGTTGGCAATTTCTTCGAGTTTTTTATTTTCAAGCATCTGTCTGATTTCATCTTCTTTGGGTTCGGGCATCTTATCTACCCCTGGAGTATATTTCTTTTCAAGCTTTAAAATATAGTAGTCAGTTCCAACGGCAATCGGGTTTGAAATTTCTCCGTCCTTCATATTTTTAAGAGCATTGCTTAGTTTGTCAATCAGCTGCTCGCTACTCACCCAACCTAAGTGTCCGCCGTTTTTTGCTGTCGGGCTTTGTGAAAATTGCATAGCATAAAGCTCAAAACGCGGATCTTCGCGCAAATTTCGCACAAGCTCGTCAATGTGTTTGGCATCTTTCTTTGCAATCACAATTTCAGAAACCATAAATTTCTGCTTTTTCGTATCGCGCGTAATAGAATCCATTACTCGCTTAATTTCGTTTCTTGAAACTTTTAAATTTTGAGCTGCTTTCATACGTACCAAACGAGCCCAAGCCATCTCGGCCTTCATCTGCTCTTTAAAAACTTTTTCATCAACTTGAGCCTGTTTAAGCATATTTTTAAACTGTTCCAAACTGATACCGTTTGATTTTGCAAAGTTTTTCACACCGTCATCAATTTCTTTTTGGCTGATTTTAACCCCGAGTTTGTTTGCTTCCTGCAACTTGATTTTCTCATCAACAGC
>DPKR01000025.1:0-1949 GCA_003542415.1 Alphaproteobacteria bacterium
GTTGTTTCGCAATTTACGTTATGTGCTGACACATCAAGAGGAAACAGGCCCGGATTTGAATATGCGGCAGACCCGAAAGACGCTGAGCCGATTTATGAATATTTTTCAAACAAGTTGCGCGAAAACGGGAGTGAGGTTCAAAACGGCGTGTTTGGTGCGGATATGAAAGTTGAACTCTTAAATGACGGACCGGTGACTTTGATGCTTGAAAAATAAATTTTTGTTTATTGACAAGCAAAATTTTCTTTTATAAACTCGAAAAAGATAAAAAAACTGAAGGAGGTATAAGATGGACTCTGAAAACAAGGGTTTGAGTATTGAACAACAAAAAAAAGGTGACACATTAATGGTGCAGCTATCGGGTTGGCTTGATCCGAACACATCACCGACGTTGATTAATGAAATCAATTTGGAAGGTGTTAAGAAACTTGTTTTTGATATGGGAAAAGTCGAATATGTTTTCTCGGCAGGTTTAAGATCGTTTTTAATCTTTCAACGTTTGATGGCAAACCAAAACGGTTCGATGAAACTGACCAATGTTTCGGAACAAATCAGACAGATTTTTGAATATGCCGGTTTTGAAAGCATGTTAGAAAAAAGAGTATGATCCAAAATTTTAAATTATGGCTTGCAAAAAAATCATTGGCTTTCAAGCTGATTGCCAGTAATGTGATTTGTGTGTCAATCGGTTTTGCGATTTTGGAGGTTTTTATTTTCGGCCGCTCACAGCATATGTTGAAATCGCAAATTGAAGAAAGCGCCCAAAGAACAACACAATCATATGTTGCGGATATGACGCACCTGATTGTGGATACCGAACAAATCGTTTTAAATGCAAAAAATGCATTGGAGCAATTTTCGGAAAAATCAGAAGATTCGATTAAAGTTATCTTAAATGCGGCTTTGAACACGACATCAAACTCCGGTTTGAACTTTACGGACGCGTGGATATATGTTTTTGAAGAAGACAATGTTAAAGAAGGGACATTGTTTTTAAGCGAGGCAAGCGACAGCAAAGCAACCGATTTTGAAAAAGAAAAAATAACAAATTTATATGATAGATTTCCCTGGTTTAAGGAAGTTCCGAAAGAAGAAAAGATTTTTTGGTCTGAACCGTATGTGGATGAATATTCTAAAAAGACAGTGACAACATGTTTGTTGCCGTTTATGTTCAAAGACAGCAAGATTTTTAACGGGTTGGTTGCTTTGTCGGTTGATTTGACCGACATAAAAAAAGACATGGAAAGTTTTTCATCGCACGAAAACGGAACATTGCTTCTGCTTTCAAAAGAAGGGCTTTATGTGACGCATCCGAACAAAAATATTGTTTTGAAAAAAACGATTTTTGAGCTTGCAAAAGATATGAATCTGCCGGTGCTTGCAAGAGTGGGCGAAGAATTAAGACGTGGAAATTCCGGCACTGTTGAAATCGGCCGTTCATCTGTTGTGAGAGGAGAGGCAATTTTCTTTTATGCGCCGATTAAGAAAAACAATTGGAGCATTTGTTTGGTCTATGCAAAAGCAAAGCTGTTTCGCTCTTTGCACGAGTTTTTGATGGCTGCCGGTTTGGCAATTTTTGTCGGTATGGCTGTGTTGCTCGGGTTTATTAATTTTATTTGCAGCCGATTGACAAGGCAACTGCAGCATTTAAGCAAATTAGCGGCCAAATACAGTGCAGGCGATTTTTCAAGCGATTTTAAACCGATTCCGTCATCAAAAGAAATTACGGCATTGTCTAAGGCCATGTCTGATATGAGAATCAATATTTTAGACTATATTGAAAAAGAAAAGGCAATGGCTTCGGAAAGACAAAAAATCCAAAGTGAGATGGATATTGCAAGAAGCATTCAAAAAGCAACAATTTCTGCAACAAACCCTCATCATAAAGCGTTTAAGATAAACACAACAATGTTGCCGGCAAAAAAAGTGAGCGGTGACTTTTATGACTT
>DPKR01000025.1:2061-8832 GCA_003542415.1 Alphaproteobacteria bacterium
CCGGCAGCGCTTTATATGATGAAATCGCAAGCGCTGATTAAAAATATTGCACGGCACACAGGATCAATTTCTGAAGTGTTTGAAAGGGTTAATGAAGAACTTTATGAAGGAAATGACAGCTGCATGTTTGTTTCGGCATTTATGGGTATGATAAATATTAAAACGGGAGAATTTGAATATGTGAACGCCGGGCACCCGCATCCGTTTTTGGATTTGGGAAAAGGATATAAGCTGCTGGATGTTAAAAACAATATTGTTTTAGGTGTTAAGAAAAATGCTCAATTCGCCTCGCAAAAAGTAAACTTGAAAAAAGGGAACCGTATATTTGTTTATACGGACGGAGTGACGGAAGCCGAAAACAAAAAATTTGCTTTTTACGGTGAAGACCGTTTGGGTAAAATTTTGGCCAAAAAAGCGGAAGACACCTTGAAAACGGTGATGGTTGATTTGAAGTTATTTACGGCAGGACACAGCCAATCTGATGATATCACAATGCTTGAATTTGTTTATTTAGGACAGGAGGAAAGCAAAATGAGTATTAAGGCAGAAATAACAAAACTGGATGAAGTGCTCAGTTTTGTTCAGACTGATATGGAAAGACTTGGAATAGAAAGCCAAAAACGTTTTAAGATGGTTATGGCTGCCGAAGAAGTTTTCTCAAATATTGCGCTCTATGCAAGTGCGGTCAGCGAGGTGGATATTAAATCAAACATTAAAGACGGGGCCTATTTTATCACATTTTCAGATGACGGAAAAAAATATAATCCTTTAACAAGGGAAGATCCGAATATTAGTGTTCCGATTGAAGAACGCGAAGTTGGCGGGCTGGGGATTTTTATTGTTAAAAAAGTGGCAGATATTTTGGAATATAATTACCAAAACAAGAAAAACGTTTTAACAATCGGTATTAAAATATAAAATCAGGAAAAGAAAAAATGACAAAGGTGATGATTGTTAACGGCGGTCCTCGCAAAAACTTCAACACGGCAAAAATGCTCAAAAAAGTGAAAATCCAGGCCAGAAGGAGTGCAACAGAGCTTTCGGCGCTATATGCTCGATTTCGCTGACGCTACATTCACTGCGCTCATCGGCGATGCCGACCGCGATGCCCCTGTATCGCTTTCGCTTGTAGTCAAACCGGCACTCGTGCCGCTTCGATCTGTCTTTAATAGACCAACAAAAAAAAGAGGCATAAAGCCTCTCTTTTTGTTGGTGCACTTTGCTTTGCGATTATCGGACTAATTATGTGCGAGAATGCAAAGTATTGGGAGAAAGGATTGATAATTTATTCGTTGACTTTTCCGAATAATTTATCCGTTTTGTTTTTTTTCTTCGTAATATCTTTTTAAATTTTTGAATCTTAACGAAGCCTGTTTATCGTGTTCTTGCTGAATTTCTTCACGAGAAAGTCTCTTACCTTCTTGAGTAGGTTCTATTCTTTCTTTAACAGAATCAGCAACCAAAGCAGGCGCTTCATCATCTTTGCTGGAATATTCTAATACTTCACCTAACAGCTTTGCACGCTTACTTTCCAGAGGATCTTTATTTTCTGCCTTTAATTTCGCTCGTTTTTCGCAAATATCACGAATTTTATCATTTATAAAATGAGCATTTTTAATTTCTTCAAATTCCTTTTTTGATAATTCTGTTTTTTTACAATAAGGAGCATCTTCTATTTCAGAACCAAAACTGGAGTGACTTAAATCATCATCAAAAGACTGTTCAAATTCATTTAAATTTGATGGATAACTACTAAAATGACTATAACCTTTTGCAATATCAGCTTTGGAGCGATTTGTTGTTTCTACTAAATCAGTAATAACGTCATTTTGCACTTGTACGATGCAAGAAGAGCCTTTATTATCAGAAGTTTCAATCTTATAATATTTTATTTCTTCACTCATTTCTTTTCTCCTTGTTAGAATCGTTTATACTAAATCCATTTTACCCCCCCCGATTTTTTGTCAAGTATTTTTTTTCTAAAAAATGAAAAAACAAATAATGTCATCGCTCGATTGTACAACAATCGTCAAGCGATCTACCGCTTATTAAAATAATTTGAAGATTCCTTGATTTTTGCTAACGCAAAAAAGGGATGACATTTCTTTAAAAGTCCGATAATTTGTGCAAAATTGACATTTTCGTGAATGACGAAATCTGACTTTGCGAGAATCAACCCCACAAAAGTAAAAACCGCCTGCATTGAGGCGGTTTTCAAAAATGGTGCGCTAGGCCGGAATATTTCGCTGACGCTACATTCACTGCGCTCATCGGCGATGCCGACCGCGATACCCCGTATCGCTTTCGCTTGTAGTCAAACCGGCACTCGTGCCGCTTCGATCTGTCTTTAATATACCAACAAAAAAAAGAGGCATAAAGCCTCTCTTTTTGTTGGTGCGCTAGGCCGGAATCGAACCGGCACGGGATTGCTCCCAACAGATTTTAAGTCTGCAGCGTCTACCTGTTCCGCCACAAGCGCATAAAACTTTCTCATCTTTATTATCACATAATTTTATAAATGCAACATAAAACTTGTATTTTTTTCAAAAATGTGATTTGTTAGAAGCTGTGGCAATGGTGCCGCATTTTAACAAATCATGCGACAGAAACAGCGTTTCGGCATGAAAAAAAGGAAAATACAAAATGAAAAATATTGATATTTCGCTTGCCAAATATATCTTTCCGAACATCAATCAGGACGGATGGAAATTTGTGAGCATTTTTGCCGTGGTAACAGCGTTACTCGGTCTTTTATGGGCGCCGCTCGGTGTTGTCGGAATTGTGCTGACCGTTTGGTGCTATTATTTTTTCAGAGATCCGGATCGGGTGACGCCGGATATTAAAGATGTTGTCGTTTCTCCGGCCGACGGAGTGGTGCAGATGATTACACGTGTGACAGGGCCGGAAGAACTCGGCTTGAACAATAAAACGTATAACCGTATCAGCATTTTTATGAGCGTTTTTAATGTGCATGTTAATCGTGCGCCGGCAACGGGTGAAATTTTGAAAACGACTTATGTGAAAGGAAAGTTTTTTAACGCCACGCTGGACAAGGCAAGCAAAGACAACGAGCGCCAACTCCTCTCGATGAAGACAAGTTCGGGCAAGACAATTGCTTTTGTGCAAATTGCCGGGCTCGTGGCGCGCCGAATTATTTGCCTCGCAAAAGCGGGTGACAAGTTTGAGGGAGGCCAGCGCTTTGGTTGGATCAGGTTTGGCTCGCGCTTAGACGTTTATTTGCCGACCGATGTTGAACCGCTTGTTTGTGTCGGGCAGACGATGATAGCAGGTGAAACGATTTTGGCGAACTTGAGTGCTGATAAGCAGGAACGTCCGCAGGGAGTGGTGCGCTGATGGTGAACTTAATCAATGAAAAAATTGAATCCAAAATTGCGCTCTCAAAACAAAAATTAAACGAAATTCCGTTTCGAAAATTGGCGCCGAATATGCTCACCATGATGGCGCTTTGCTCGGGAGTGACATCTATCAGATACTCAGTTTCGGACAACTGGGTGAAGGCTGTGTTGTGTATTTTTTTGGCAGCTTTGTTTGATGGTTTGGACGGAAGGGTCGCTCGTTTTTTGAAAGCTTCGTCAAAATTTGGCGCGGAGCTCGATTCGCTCTCTGATTTTGTGAGCTTTGGGGTGGCACCTGCAATTTTGATTTATCAATGGTCGCTTTATGATTTGCCGAAATTCGGTTGGCTCTTTTGTTTGATTTTTGCAATGGGGATGGCGATGCGCTTGGCGCGGTTTAACACCATGCTCGATATGGAAAATGTGCCGGAATATTGGAGCCACTATTTTGTGGGGGTGCCGGCACCGGCTGCCGCAGCGCTCGGGATGATGCCGGTGTTGATTTGGTTTGATTTTCCGGAGCTCGAATTTTTATTGCGGTCAAATGCGTTTTGCGCCGTTTTGATGTGCTTGGTCACATTTTTAATGGTGAGCCGCATACCGACAATATCGGTTAAAAAGACAAAGGTTAAAACAACATGGTTTGTTCCGTTGATGTTGCTTGCAGTGCTCTTTATCAACTTTATGTTGACACAGCCGTGGCTGACACTCGGGGTGATGACCTGTTTGTATTTAATTTCAATTCCTTTGAGCTGTTTGAAGTTTCAAAAGGATAAAAAAAGATACGAAAGAAAAAGGGCGTGAAATCACGCTCTTTTTTATTCTTTTTGTGTTCGGGCAACGGTTAGAGTATCAACGCTTTTGGCACCGAATTTAAGCAAAACTTTGGCACACTCGCTTAAAGTGGCGCCCGTTGTCATGACATCATCAATTAAAAGAATATGTTTGCCTTTAATGTGTTGAGGACTTGATACGGCAAATGCGTTTTTAATGTTTTTAAGACGCGCTTTGCCGAGCAATAAAGACTGCGCTTTTGTATGTTTTATCTTTTTCAAGGTCGTTAAATTTGCTTTGATGCCGGTGAGTTTGGAAAGCTCTATTGCCAAAAGGGCTGCTTGATTATAGCGCCTTTTGAGCAATCTGCGGTATGAGAGCGGAACGGGGATAATCAAATCAACGCCCTTTTCAAAAATATCTTTGCCGCCGATTTTGAGCCATTTGGAAAAGAGCTTTGAAAAAGAAAGTTTGTCATGAAATTTGAAAGACAAAATGCCTTTTTTAGAAAAGTCATCATACAAAACGGCTGAGCGATTCAAACGAGTAATACGCTTGTGTGCGGCGCATTCGGGACAAATAAAATTTTTAGGTGTTTGTTTTTCCGTTTCAAAAGGGCGGCCGCAAATTTGACAATAAGGAGCAGTGATAAAAGAAATTTTTTCAAAACATTCATCACAAAGACTATGAGGAGATAGAACAATTTTGCCGCAATAAAGGCAACGCGGCGGAAAAATAAAATCAAAAAGACGACAAATTAAGTTTTTCATTTGAGGTATTTTAGCGTTTGACTCAAATCATCAATACTGTCAATCACAAGCGCACCGGCATCTTTGAAGATGCGCTTTTTATCTTGGATGGTGACTTTGCCATGGGTGATGATGTCGCTTGCATAGCCCATATCATCAGTAAAACCTTCAAAGCCGGTGATGTAGGCAATAAGCGGCTTTTTGTTTTTGATTGTGCCGTAATAAGCGGCTGCTTTTTCTTCATAGGTGCCGCCTAAAGCTCCGATTAAGATAATGGCTTTTGTTTCGGCATCTTGATGGAAAAGCTCTAAGACCTTATCAAAATGAGAGCCTGCAATCATATCATCGCCGATGCCGATGACGGTGGATTGCCCCAAACCGGCACGATTTGTTTCCAAAACAGCTTCATAGGTCAGGGTTGAAGAGCGGGAAACAATGCCGATATGCCCTTTTTGATGGATGTTTTCAGGAAAAACGCCAAGACACGCCTCACCGGGGGTGATGATTCCCGGTGTGTTCGGCCCGATTAAAATGGCACCGTGGGCTTTGACCATTTTATGAATTTCGAGGACATCTAAAATAGGAACACCGTATGCAATGGAAACAATGAGTTTGATGCCGGCATCTAAAGCCTCTTTGATGGCCGGTTTGACACTTTTGGCAGGAACAAAAAGCAAACTTGCGTTAGCTTTTGTGGCTTTAACAGCCTCTTTAACAGAAGCGAAAATAGGAACGCCTAAGTGATATTCGCCGGCAGAGTGTGTAGAAACACCGGCAACAACATTTGTGCCCATCGCGATGATGCGTTTTGTGTGAAAAGAAGCTTGCAAACCAGTGATGCCTTGAACGAGGACACGTGTGTTTTTGTTTACCAAAATAGACATTAATCGTTCTCCTTCATGGCCTCAAGAAGTTTCAAGGTAGCCTCTTGCAAAGTGTCTGCCGTTAAAAACGGAAAATGATGCTGTTCCAATATTTCCTTAGCAGTTTCTTTGTTTGTGCCTTCAAAACGCGCAACCAAAGGAATGTTAAGGCCGATTTCGTTAACGGCTGAAACAATGCCGTCTGCTACCAAATTACATCTTAAAAAGCCGCCTAAAATATTGATGATGATGCCTTCAACTTTGGGATTTGTCATCATGATTTTAAGGCTTTGTGCAATTTTATCTTCATCAACGCCACCCTTGATATTTAAATAGCAAGCGGTTTTTGCCTGTTTTTGAATTAAATAGTCATGAACGGCTAAAGCGAGCCCGTCACCGTTGACAATCAGCCCGATGTTGCCGTCTTCAAACTCGCGATATTTAAAACCGCATTTTGCTGCCTTCAAAACATTTTCGGACGCTTCATAATCATCATGCATTTGAACAACATCCGGATGTCTAAAAAGCGCATTGTCATCAAATGATATTTTGGCATCAAGCGCAACGAATTGATCATCAATCGTTAAGCCGACAGGGTTGATTTCAAGCATGGTTGCATCAAGGGCAATAAAGGCTTTGTAAAGATTTTGAACAAAGGTTTTGAGCTTTGGTAAGCTTTCTTGAGGCAAATTTAAAAATGTTGAAATCTGTTGAACATCTTGAGATTTGATTTTTTGGTTCAATTCAAAATTAAGACGCAAAATGGATTCGGGCTTTTTTTGAGCTAAATCAACAATATTATCCGTCATGTTGGCAATGAGCAGAGAAATGCAAGCGTGTATGCGATTGATGACAAAGCTCAAATAAAAGGAACGTTTTGTCGGCAAAAATTCTTCCACATAAATTTTACTGACCAATTTGCCTTTTGAGTTTGTTTGCGGGGTGACCAAAGTATCTCCAAGCATTTTTGAGGCAATTATTTTTATATCTTTGAGCTTTTTGATTTGTTCAATACCTGTTATATGTTGC
>DPKR01000034.1 GCA_003542415.1 Alphaproteobacteria bacterium
TGACCTTAAAACAAATGATCCTAAAACATATGCTTCCATACAAAACCTAAACAAAGGATATATTGCCGTTGATTTTTCAAAATTGCCAGCAAAAAAACAAAATACCGAAATTTTAAATTCCAAAATAAATGATAAAAGGACAACAACCATGGCTGATAGAATTTATACAAAAGAAGATTTAGAAAAATACATGCAAATTGCTGAAGATTACGCAGGAGCAGATTTAGCAGATGTAGAGAAAGCTTTTATGAATTTAGTGGGGATCTTTGATACCGATAAATCTGAAGATTTTGCAAATTTGCATGAAGCTGCAATTCAAGATATTGAAGCTTTCATTAGCGGCAATCTTTCTATTACACCTGATTCTTATGATAAAATGGAAGAGTTTATTAAACTTTTTGCGGGTGGTTACAGCAACCCTAGAATTAAAGCCCTAGAAGCCAAAGCCAAGGCTAAATTAAATGAACTCAAAGAAAAGAAAGTGGAAGATCGTGTCATCCCCGAGGCCACTAAACAAGATCGTGTTATAGAGGAAATTGTTAAAGAATATCGCGATCCCAGTATGTATTCCGACCAAAATGAATTTTTGCTTGATGAATTGCGCGTTACTGTCTTGCGTGATATGGGCAAAGCTCATATTTCTGATGATGAACTTGTCAATTTGACGCCCGAAAGAGCCATTGATATTTTACAAACAACATTACCAACCTTAAAAGATAATGAGCTTTCTCAAATGGAATCTCGCATGACAAATAAAATGCTCTCGGATGATGAGCTCTTTGAGCTTATTCCGCCACGTACACTTGCTCAAAAATATAATGAAGTCAAAGCTCAGATTTCTTCCGAACAAGATGATACAAAAAAGCAAGAATTGTCAGCAAAACAAGAAAAATTAGCAGATAGAATTGATATATTATCAGCTATGCTTGTCACACGTGAGCGCAATGGTCAAGATTTGTTCTTTGATGATGTCACAAACATCGCTGATGCCCACGAAGGCTACAAACAAATGTTTGCTGCACGCAAGCCTGACTTAGAAGAAATGGCAAAGAGCGCTGATGAAGAAACAAAGATTAAAGGCGTAGCTCTGCTTCAGGCAATAGATGCCGGTGAAAAACTTTTAGATAATCATATCATCAAAGAATATGATAATGACTGGAATTTGAGCAACATCGCGCCGGAAGATGCCTCAAAGCTCGACTCTCGTTTTGAAGAAATTGAAAGCAAAACCAAAGATGTTGAGGTTGAGCCTGAAACCCTTGCCCTTGTCAGCAACTTCAAATTCTTGGGTGAAGACGGTCAGGTTGAGCCCCAATTTATTGATAAAGATGGCAATCAAACCGATGTTTATTCTGAAGGTGCTAAGGTCATTGAAGGCAGCAAATTAGATAAAGCTATTTTGCTTACCAAACAAAATGTCATGCTTGAAAACCTTGGCTCTTCTGAAGAAATAACCCCTGAATTTTTAGCAAAAGAAGTTTCTGAAAAATTAGGAACAACGTTATACGCCCTCCATGTGAATGACGAGGTTGCACATGGCGCGCTTGAAAAACCGGATCAATTAACAAATCCAAAATACTTAAATGCCTTTATGGCAAAGCTTGCCGACATTGAACATCCGATGAAAAACAGTAATTTAGGTTTTGAAGATGGTGTCAATGCCCTCGTTAATCAAACAGGTGCTTATGCTTCAAGACTTGCTCAAAAATTAAGCAAGGATCCTGAAGATAGCACGCAAGGACGACAACAAGCGGTTGTCACAAAGCTCTTTGCCCCGATTTCAAAGATCGACCATCGCGCTAAAGACCGCACGGTCGATACACGCCCGAGCAAACGTGAAGTCCGTATTGAAATGGCTAAACGTCTGCTTAAAGGTGGGGCATCAGCATTTTTAATTTCCGGCACATTAACGACTTTTGGCGCCATGACTGCCGCTGATGTTGGTCTGACAGCAGCAACCGGTGGCTTAAACAAATTTGCAGGTGCCGGAATAGGCGCTCTTGCTGGTATCACAGCCACTGCCGTCCAAATCCATAGATGGCGCAAACAACAAAAAGCTCAAGGTAAGAAAGCTGGTTTAAGAGAAATTGTTAAGCAGCCGAGATTGGTTGCAGCCATTGCAACCACAGCTCTTGCTTCAACAGCCATTGGTTTTGCTGCAACAGGAAACCCCGGCGTTGCCTCAAAACTCGGCATAGCCGCTTTAACCATCGGCACAGCAAATGGAGTGATTTCAAACACTGCAAATGCTAAACAGATGGGCTTGAGCACAGCTGAGGCTGTCGGTTGGGGTGTTGCTCAAGGTGCTGTCAATGTCTTAGCAGCTATGGGCGGACGCACTGTAGGAACGCAATTTGTAGATTATATGCAAGCCCATCACAATCCGCATTTTGGGCATTGGACAGAGGAAACGCCAGGCTCCCATAAGGGTCCATATCACAACTACGAGGACAGTTCTAAAACTCATGCACAAATCAGAATGGATGGACAAGACGGAACTGTATCAGAAGGTGCAAGCGATTATACAGATGGTAGCCGCTATAGCGAATGGACACAAAAAGTTCAAGCACTGCACGGTTATAATGATACAGCACATACAAATATGCTAAATAGCTTAAATGATGCTGCAACTCAACCTGGAAATGAATGGATGAACAATTTAGATTCGTCAGGAAATGTCACTTCTAATGCAGATATTCTCGCTTATAAGGTGTATCAAGCTAAAATACTTGGACTTGAAGGCGCAAATGATCTGTATGCAAACTTAGCGAGCGGAACACCCTTAACGCCTGATAATTTAGTAGCCTTGCAAAATATTGAAAATCAGGTAGATGTGACCGGTCATGTATTAACAAACGGACAGGAATCTTGGTCTTATCGTAATCAAATTGATCCGGGATATCAAACAAAAAATGTAGACATTCCGGGTGCTCCTGCGCAATATATTCCTAACGACCAACATCCGATGGTCGGTATGTTTGGCGTCGACGGTAAAGTAATGACAGGCATGAAAAAGCTCAAAGATCGCGCCGGAGCCCTTCTTGATCGTATCGGTCTCAAGAAAAAAACAATCATTGTTCCTGGTCCGATTATCCCCGATCCGATTATCCCTGATCCCAAAAAACCATATGAACCTCCTGAAACAACGGTTATTTCTTCACCTCTTGTCGATGAATATAAAATCGTTCATGGTATTGAACCGAATAAATCAGAGTTTGTTCGTTACAAAACTTTAGTAACAAAAGAGTATCATGAAGATAAAGAGCAAGGAAAAACAAAGGCAGAAACTTTTGATGCCTACGTTCAAGAACGTGTAGATAACTTTAACAACACTTATGGTGACAAGGCCACAGAACGTGCCAATACCACACGTGAAACAATGTGGAAAACAAACCTTGCATACAAGGGAGAAAAACTTGAAAGCAAAAATGTTACTTTAAGGCATTTCGCCCAATTGGCTCAAACAGATGAAACTGCCGGTCGATACGCTGAAATCAAAGCTGCTCACGACAGTAAACGTTCACCAACGCCTAAAGGCAAGAAAAATCGCCCAACAGATGGAACTTTTGACATTGCAGAAAGCAAAACCTCCGGACAAACAAAAAATGATGGCAAAGGCCAACATACGCAGGGTTTACCAAAGGTAGATGGTCGTTCATAATTAACTGCGTTTTTAACAAAAAAGCCCCCGTTTTTAAGGGGCTTTTTCTTATTTCTTATCAATCACGATTGTATCCGGCGCAAATTCGTAATAAATCATTGCAATGGCCGCTAAGCCGACCAAGATATAAACAATTCGTGATAAAATGCTCATATCGCCGAAAATCAGGCTGACGAGGTTGAAGTTTGCCGCCCCGATCAAACCCCAGTTGATACCGCCGATAATCGTAAGCCACAAGGCAATTTTTGAAAGATAATACATATATGTTTCTCCTTTTTTTAATAAAAAATGTTTTATTTTTCTGCCTTTTGTGATATATGAACAAAAAACAGTTTTTCAAGGATGCACAATGTATAGCGAAAAATTTTTGAAATTTATTGAAATGTGGGAAAAAGATTTTGCCATCGCTAAAACGATTGATGAAAAAGTGTGTATTGATCGTGACGGCAACCCTATTCCATGGTATACCTATCCTGCTATCGAATATCTTTCACAGTTTGATTATTCAGATAAATCCGTTTTTGAATTCGGGGTTGGCAACTCTTCTCTTTTTTGGGCAGAACGCGCTCAAAAAGTCACTTCTGTTGAAGACAACCTAAAATGGTTTGAAAAATGGCAAAATGAACTCAAACACCCTCACCTTTCCGTTATCTGGCGCGATGAAGGGGAAATTTATGAAAATGCCATTTTGGAAACCGAAGAAAAATATGATGTCATCATCATCGACGGCAAACGTCGCTTTCAGTGCGCCGAAACGGCACTCAAACGTTTAAACAAAGGCGGTATGATTATTTTAGATGATTCGGACCGCATCAACACAAGCGTTGAATACCAAAAAGCCGTTGCCATTTTAAAAGCTGCCGATTTGCTCCAAATTGATTTTTACGGCTTTTGCCCGATGAACAACTACACCAAAACGACTTCTGTCTTTTTTGACCGAACATTTGACTTTCAATCCAAATTCGATGTTCAGCCGATCAACGGCTTAGGCAACCTTTGGTCAATGAGCCGAAAAGAACGTAAAGAAAAATATAAATCACAGAAGTAAATTAAATCAATTTTACCATTGCTTTGATCATATTATCCGCACCTTCGCAAACTTCTTTGATTGATGAAGCCAGCATGTAGGCCGGTGTTGTTACCACTTTGCGCAACTCATCAACGCAAACATCAACAACATCTTTATTTTCGTGCACGGCACCTGTGCGCTCAATAGCTGCTGCCACACCTTTGTCATTGCCGATTGTCACATGCACACCTTTTGAGCCTAAAACTTTGGCAATCACCACAGGTGCAATACACATTGCCCCAATCACAACACCTTTTTTGTTGCTTTCTAAAATTGCCTTTCTAACGCTCGAATCAACATCGCAGCTCACTCCTGAAACGCTAAAATCGCACCAGTTAATCACAGCGCCCAATCCCCCTGGAAAAACGATGGCATCATAATCATCAGGGTTATAATCTTTCAAATCCAAAATGTTTCCTCTTGCCAAGCGTGCACTTTCAACCAAAACATTTCGTTCTTCATTTTCCTTCTGCCCTGTCAAATGGTTGACAACAGCGGCTTGTTTAATATTCGGCGCAAAACATTGATATGTAAGCCCCAAACAGTCAATTGCGAGCATCGCGCACGTTGCCTCATGGATCTCTGAGCCGTCTGCCCTGCCACAGCCCGAAAGCACAATTGCAAATTTCGGATTTTTTTTCATGTTTATAATCTCCTCTCTTCTTTTAATTTTGGTTGATTTATCTTATATCAGCGATATAATGCTGTCAACTTACAATTTAAATGGAACTGAAAGAAAAAAATGGAATATCAAAAAACAACATTAAATAATGGCCTTCAAATCATCACAAGCAATCGAGAGGGCATAGAAACCGTTTCTCTCGGCATTTGGGTCAATACAGGCTCAGCCTATGAAAGCGTTGAAAATAACGGCATTTCGCATTTTATTGAGCATATGGTTTTCAAAGGCACAAAAAAACGCAACGCCTTGCAAATTTCCGAAGATATTGAAAATGTCGGCGGCCAGACCAATGCATATACCTCTCGTGAGTTCACGGCTTTTTATGCTAAAATGCTCAAATCAGATATTGAGCTTGCCATTGATGTGATTGCTGATTTTATTGCCGCACCAACTTTTGATTCTTCTGAAATGGTCAAAGAAAAAGAAGTCGTCATTCAAGAAATCAAACAAGGTATTGACACGCCGGATGACGCTATTTTTGATTATTTTCAAGAAGACGCCTTTAAAGGCTTGCCAATCGGGCGCACAATCTTAGGGCCGGAAAACACTGTCAGAGGTTTTAATGCTGACATTATGCGCTCTTATATGCAATCACACTATGGCACAAACAATATGATTGTTGTTGCTGTCGGCAATTTAGATCATGATGCCTTTGTGAAAATGGTTGAAGACCGCTTGGGAAATTATCAAAACAAAAGTTCGTTTAAAATCGAGCCTCAAACATACACCGGCGGCTTTACGGTTCAAAAACGTGATATTGAACAAGTTCATGCTCTCATCGGTTTTAAGGGGATTGAATATAAAAACCCGATGTATTACCCCGTTTCGATTTTCTCAACCATCTTCGGCGGCGGTATGTCATCACGACTCTTTCAGGAAATCAGAGAAAAACGCGGCCTTGTCTATACCGTTTACAGTTTCACCAATTCGCATACGGCAGGTGGTTTGTTCGGCATTTATGCGGGCACCACGGCAGATGAGCTCGTTGAGCTTATCCCTGTTGTGGCAGACGAAATCAAAAAAGTTTGCAATGAATATGTTTCAGATATTGAGCTCAAGCGTGCCAAAACGCAGCTCAAAGCGAGCATGCTGATGGCTTTAGAGAGCTCTTCTTCAACAGCTGAGGTGATGGCGCGTCAAAGCCTTATTCACAATCGCATTATCCCGACCGATGAAATC
>DPKR01000093.1 GCA_003542415.1 Alphaproteobacteria bacterium
CCGCCTTTGGGGTCTTCAACCAAAATATTGCAAATGGAGTCAACATACATATCGCGATCAGGCCCCATCTCAGGTAAGGCATTCGGAGACAACGGATTCCACGAAGGATAATAAATACCTTCCGAAGGTTTGTCTTCGGCACCCCAGTTAATGATGAACACCGGACCAACTTTAGCTCTTGCACCAGATGTGTTGTAGCACAATTCAGGTTTCGGGTCATTGATAATCAAACTCAGTTTTGGTGAATTAAAAATTGTAGGAATAACGACACCTGCCGTTTTACCTGTTCCCGGAGGCGCACAACAAAGGGTCGATAAAGTTTCTTTCAAAAGCAGGAGACGTCCTTTGAATTTGCCAACCACCTGACAGAAGCCATCAAAACCCAAAAGCGGCATATTTTCAACATCACGCAAGGTGGCAATACGTGCTGAACCATGCACATTTGATTGAAAACGATATGGGCAAGAAATGCCACCAACAATCAGCCCGAAAGGCAATGAAATAAGCGGCAAAATAGGAATCCACCTACTGATTGAAAATTCGCGTGCGGCAGACAATTTGCGCGCCCAGTTTGAATATTGGTTAAACAAAAACGATGGACGATTGAAAACTTCGCGAACAAACATCTTCACGCTTTGCATATTTTCGCGCGAAATGCCGTGTTCCAACAGAAAAGAAAGAGGTAAAGAAAAAATTGTTAAAAACGCTGTAACCGTGATGGTGATAATCATCGTCATAGCCATCCAACGCACGGCCTTATCGTATTCTTCCCACTCAACGCCTCTTTGTTTCATCAAACCTTCCTCTACGCTAATTTCTTAATTAATTTTTTAAATTCTGATAAATCTGCCCCTGATAATCTTTCATCCGAACGTTCAACAGCTTTTGAAAACGGGATTAAATCAATTGGTGAACCTTTTGCAAAACGCACGACTGAAACATTCATATCTGACCAAATGTCTGTCATATCTTCTGCGTTAATAATATTGCCCGATACGATAATAACATACGGTTTAACTTCCAAATCCAGATCAGAATCTTCAAGCTCTTTTTCAATGCGTTCGCGCACCATATCTGCTTTGCGAACAGGGGATATTCTGTGTGAATTTTCAGAAAACCACAATGGTTCTTCATCATTAAATCGCTCTTCATCTGCAAGCCAATCGCCTGGTTCTTTATCAACAATACAAACCAAAACTTTATCTGATGAAACGGCAATATAATCAACCAATGTACGTTTTAATTGAATGTTGCGCAAAACATCATAGCCTTTTTCTTCTAAGATGTCGCCTATTGCACCGCCTCCCTGTTTCACATTTCGTTCTGATTTTTGGTCTTTTCCTTGTGTTTCAGATTTTGGGCGATTTTCTCTTCTTGATGTGGATTCGTCAACAATTTGGCGGCGACTATCCGTTCTTCTTCGAGATGAAGAAACAGGAACATACGTTTCAATGTCGTCATCGTCCTCTTCATCCTCTAAATTAAATTTAGAAGGTTTGCGCGAACGCGTTGAAACAGCACGGCGCGGTTCTTCAACATCTTCATCAAATTTGTTTGTCGGCTTTTTCTTGTTGGAATCAATCTTAAAAATATCTGATTTATCAAATGAATCTATGTCCAAATCAAAATCATCATCCTCATCATCCAAATCAAAAATGGTGTGATTCAATGTTTCACGAGTGGAGACAGCCCTTTCTTTGACGGGGTTTGAAGGATATGTTGAGGCTTGCGGAACAGAAACAGTGGCTTCGGGCGTTGAAATCGGAGCGGAAGGCGCTGTGTTATAATCATATATCGGCACACGTTTGCCTGCTGGGCGAACCTCTTTATAAGACTTTTTCTTTGTCACAACAGGTGTGCTGTTTCCAACAGCTTGAGCCAGTGGCTCAACTGAGCCTTTGATAAATTTTAAGGGCCAAGAAACAATTTTAAGGACAAAGTTTTCCCACGGTACTAAGCTCAATGCAATCCAGCCTGTGAGCCATAAAGGAATAAAAGCAAGCAAAATCAAAATAAATGCCCACTCTTTTGGTGTGTCAATCACCCAACCGGATTGCCAAAGGCTCCATGCATAAGCCCAGTGTGCCGGCCAAAAAATATCGAAGCGCCAGTTTTCAAGCACAATAACACGTATGCCTTCAATGAAGATGATACTCCAAAGGCATCCGACAAATGTTATCCTTGCTAAAACGAGTAAAGGTTTCAACGCTTTCTCCTATTTTTTTTCAAGGATATTATGTTTTTTATTTAATAACAATCTTTTATTGTCCTTTACGCTCAATTATTTTTTGTGAGATATTTTGCCTCAAAGATTCTGACTCTTTTATTCGTTTGTTTTTATCTTCAGCTTTGATTTTTTCATCAATCAATTCATCTAATGTTATTTTTTCGCCAACGACCAAGTTTTTAATCACGACATGCTTGCCTTCTTTGCTGTATTTTTCAATTTGTTTGCCAGAAAAATATTCAAACGGTTTGAGCAAAAGCCTGCCATAGCCTACTTTATAAAAATATCGGAAGCCAAAAAACCAAACAACGACAACCAACAACAATGTGATAAAAAGCATATAGTCCGACATGCCTTTAATCGTGCCGTTCGCATTCCAAAATGAAGCCACCATGCGCCACTGATTTTTTGAAAAAAAGTTAAAATTCCAAATGAAAATCATAACCCTTTGCATCAAAGCAAGCCAAAAGGCAGACCAAACGAGCCCGATGAAAATAAATTTGATAAATTTTAAGAGCTTTTTAAACACGGAAATAACTAAACCCTTCCACCATAACGCAGAGGTGCCGAACGAGCATCTTGAGTTGATCTTTCTTGCAACCTTCTTTTACATTCTTTAAAGTATTTTTTGCGCTCCGTCGCCTTTTCTCTCCGCTCTAAAATAGAAGCTTCTTTTGCCACCATTTCGTCCTTCATTGCCTCAAAAATAATCGGTTGATTGGCTACTGCTGCTTCTTCCAAAAGCGTTCTTTTTTTATCGACTTTGCCTTTGAAGTCTTCTTCTATGAAAATTTCTTGATCTCTTAAAGCCTCTCTGATAGATGTTTCTCTTGATTTTTTTGCTTCTTCCAACAGCGCCTTCGGCTCTTGATTTATTTTATGACCCATGGCTTGATAATGACCTTCGTTGCGCTCTGCAGTTTGTATTTCGAGCGCACGCGAGGTTAACCCTGCTTGCTCAAACATGAATTGTTGGACTCTCACTCTCGAAATGCTTTCAAACAACATTTCCTCACGGGCTTCTTTAGACAGAGCTTTTCCTTCATCTGTTTTGCCAAAATAGAGATCTTCAAAATGTTTTTTATCTTCTTTGAGAGCCGCTTTTTGCTTTTCATCTGATGTTTGTTTGATGATTTCATCATAAACATCCGAAACTTCTTTTCGAGCAAATTTTTCTTTTTGCTCTTCTGTTTCCAAAGTATGCCAATTTGTTTCGGCACGTAGACGAGAATCTTCAGAGATGAGTGAAACAGCCTCAAAAATCTGAGCTTTACGTTCTTTGACGCGTGTATCATATTCTGCCATCAAATCAGCATCTTTTTTGAAGTCTTTTGTGCCTTTTTCAAACCACGCGCCGGTTGAGTGTATCACTTCATCCATCATTTCGACTGCAACCTGTGTTGCTGCAAGCTGTTTTATATGCTCCGGCAAACTTACAACTTCTTTAATCTTTTTCGGAAATTTTTCTAAAAATTCCTCAACTTTTTTTGGATCCTTTTTATAATCAGCTTTTAAGCCATCAACAAACTCAGGATTTGGATATTTTGCTTTGATGGCAACCTCTTTTTCAGATGTCGGATTTTCAAAATAATCTTTCAGTTCGGCTGCGTGAGCAAACCATCTGTTTTCAAAAGCCTTTGTTTGACTTTGTAACGCTTCTTGTCTTTTGATGACTTGACCATCAAAGAAAGCTACTTTTTCGAGCAATGCTTTTTGCCTTGCATCTTTTGCCTGACGCGCCTGTTCCTCGCTCCTGAGTTTGGATTCACGGCGATGATCAATCAGCTTATCAAGCATTATTTCAAGACCTTCTTCTGCCTTGTCAAACAGCCAGCTCATACCAGCCAAAAACCATTTTTCATACATATATTTGACAACATCACCTTCCTGGAAAGGCTCGCCTTTTTGATGCTCAGACTTGCCATGTTTGTTGCCGTCTCTGTTTTGCATGACGGCTTCTTTTTTCTTTTCTTCTTCCTCTATTTTGTTAAGTATCTCTTTTTGAGCAACCGTTAATGTGCCGCGATATGCACCTTCTTTGAGTTGGGCTACTGTCATCTCGCCTCGTTTCTGCTCAACATATTCCGGCTCTGGCTGTTTCATAAATGTGCGTTTTTCAAGATCTTCTAATTTTTGATCTTGAAGAGCAATTTTCTTGGTTCCAACACCCTCTCCTTTTTCAATTTTTTGGCACATTTCCATCAATCCGCCAACTTTTTGGCCGGAAATGTTGCGGCGCTGCGGGTTTGCGCAGTATCCATCCGGATTTTCATAAAGGGTTTTATAAAATTGCAAAATCTGCCCGAGATGCACATTCATCGCATTTCTTGTCGCTTCATTTTGTGAGGCATCCGGATAAAATTGATGATCTTTATCTTTTTTTGCCGTTCCCATAAAGTGAATATTTTTCACAAGTTGTGTACCGACAAGTTCGCCATTTGGCAGATATGCATTATCCAGCAGATATGCGGCACCTGTTTTTCCTTTTATTTCAATCTCTTTTAAGTTGTCAAGCACCTGTTTGATATCTTTGCTTGCTTTTGCACTACGAGAAACCAAATCGTTAATATCAGCACCTGCCTGATATTCTTTCATCAAATTCGGCATATTCAATTTTTCTGTAAATTCTTTTTGAAGCAATATTTCAGGAGCTTCTTTGACGAGCGCTGAAACTTTTTCCTTTTCTTCGATTGATAAATCAGGCTTTGAAAGCAGAGCAAACACTTCATCTGCACGGAGCTGAACTTTATCGGTTTGAGGCTGTTCAACATTTTGATCTGCAGGCTGCGCTGCAACATTTTGCACAGCATCTTTGTTTTGCTCTTTTCCATTTTCTAATTCTTCTGCCATATTGCTTCTCCAATATTTTTTGAAAAACTGTTTTAGTTTAACATATTTTTTTGTTTTTGTCTATTCTTTTTTTTATTTTTTTCTATGCTCTCAATTTCTTTAAAAACGCCCCTATTTTATGGTTTTCACGGATACCGTCCTGCGGGGTAACTTTAAGCAGCCCAAAAAGGCGCGGCTTAATTTTGTCATTTTCTATCGGTGCATACATTGCCGGATTCGTTGTTAAAACTTCATAAGCGGCAGGAGCATCTTTTGAGGCTGTTTTGAAATAGTTGTTAATCAGACGTTCTGCATCTATCGGAAAATGACGTGAACGCACAGCATCAATAAAACGTTGTTTGCGCTCTTTTCGTGCTTGATATTCTTCATAAAGCTCTTTTTCAATTCGGCGACGTTGCGCTTTTAAACGTCTTTCTTCATATGAAATTTCGCAGTTTTCAATATCTATTAAAATTTCGACATACGAAATAATGGCAAGTTGTAGGTTTTGGTCTGACAAACCTTCTGCAAAATTTAAAAACTGCTCATCTGTTGAATTCGGATTGAGGGTTGAAAGTTTTTCAGGAAAGGCCGCAAACATCAAATCCCAACAAGCAAGTGTATCGCTCACAATTTTGCGTCCCGTACTTGGCTTGTAGTTCGGATTTAAAGATTCTGGCTTAAAATCCAAAGTGGGCATCGGAAGCTGACGTTGGTCAGAAATTGCAACAAGCGCATCAATAAAATTTTGGTAAGCTTGTGCCAACTCTGTTTCATCATTGCCGTATTCAACCTTCGGTTCTGCCCGAGAAACCGTATCCGAAAGTTTTTGAGGCTCACCGACTTCTGCTGTTTCGCTGTTTTCTGATGCAATAAAACTGTTTAAAAGTTTTTCAAATTCATCATCCGTTTCTTCATCTTCAGAAGATGAAATTTTTGGATCATCATCAATATTTTCAAGCTGTTCCATAATGTTCTTATTGATATCTTCTGCAGGTGTCATGCAAAATGCTCCTTTTTCTAAAAAAAACAGACTTGCTTTTTTCGCAACTTATTATATTTTAATATAAACTCTTAAAAATATATTTAATTTTATGCACGATGGAAAAAGAAAATAACATTTTTTTAAGCGCTGGCGAAAATTTGCTTAAAAATGAAAGACTTGACAAGTTTTTAAGTTTGCAAACCGAATTTTCAAGAGCTGAAATTCAGCGTCTGATAAAAAACGGATATGTTTTTCAAGATGGTGAAGAAGTTAATGATTGCGCCTATAAGGTCAAAACAGGAGATGAGTTCGAAATTGAAATACCCGAACCTATAGAAGCTGAGCCAAAACCGCAAAATATTCCACTTGACATTATTTATGAAGATGATGATTTGCTCGTTGTCAACAAACCGGCCGGCATGGTTGTGCATCCGGGGGCAGGTGTTTATGACGGCACGCTTGTTAACGCGCTTTTATATCACTGTGGCTCAAGCCTATCAGGCATCGGCGGTGTTAAACGTCCGGGCATTGTGCATCGCATTGACAAAGAAACAAGCGGGCTTTTGGTCGTTGCAAAAAATGATGTAGCACACATTGGTCTTTCAAAACAATTTGAAGTGCACAACATTGAACGAACATATTTTGCCTTTGTTTATGGTGTTCCCTCGCCTTTAAAAGGGGTGATTGAAGGCAACATCGGGCGCTCAAAATATGATCGCAAAAAAATGGCGCTCTTGGCAACCGGCGGCAAAGAAGCTGTAACACATTATGAGGTTCAAGAAGCGTTCGGCACTTTTGCTTCACTTGTGAAATGTAAGCTTGAAACAGGGCGGACACATCAAATCAGAGTGCATTTATCGTCAAAAGGACATCATTTGATTGGTGATAAGGTTTATGTTGCGCCTTCTAAAACAAGCCTTAAAATGCCGGCTGAATTAAAGCCTTATATCAATCATTTTCAAAGGCAGGCTTTGCACGCTGCGACTCTTGGATTTATACACCCGCGAAGCAACAAAAAACTTTTTTTTGAAAGCCCTTTTCCTCAAGATTTGAAAGACTTATACCAAAATCTACATAACGGCGTATATTAGTTTTTGCTTTATTAGAACTTTTTGGTATATTGTGGATAAAAAAATTTTTCCTTATAATTTGTCGCAGGCGTTCTCAAATTTTAAGGAGAAAAATTATGGACGATTTAAATGGACTAATCGGACCGGACTTTTCGCCAGAATACAATCTGACACGCTATTTGCAAAGCATACGCAAATTTCCGATTTTGGAGCAAGACGAAGAATATCAACTTGCCGTTTTATATCAGAAAACTCACGATCAAAACATTGCTTACAAGCTCATCACATCACATTTAAGGCTTGTGGTGAAGGTTGTTTCAAAATATAGGGGATATGGGCTGCCGATTTCAGAGATGATTGCCGAAGGAAATGTCGGGCTCTTATATGCTATTGAAAAATTTGAGCCTGAAAAGGGTTTTCGTTTTTCAACTTATGCGCTTTGGTGGATTAAAGCTTCCGTTCAAAAATATATTTTGAACTCATGGTCTCTTGTCAAACTAGGCACAACCGCCGCACAAAAAAAGCTTTTTTTTAATTTGCGCAAAATTAAAAATAAACTTAATTTAAGTGACGACCGCGAAATGTCGCAAGATGTTTTAAAGCATATTGCAAAATCACTCGATGTGAGTGTACAGGATGTGACAGATATGAATATGCGCCTGCAATCACACGACGGCTCTCTTAATACTCTTTTAGGTGATTCTTCTGAAAATGGTGCGGAATGGATGGATTTTATATCTGATACAAAACCTAATCAGGAAGAAAGTTTTGCCCATAGTGAAACGATGAAATATCGCAGAAAACTCTTTCATGAAGCACTCAGCGTTTTAAACTCTCGTGAAAAAGATATATTATT
>DPKR01000043.1 GCA_003542415.1 Alphaproteobacteria bacterium
GGTATACTTGTTGCTCATAACGCAACTTTTGATATGAGTTTTGTTAATTATGAGCTCAAACATAACGGTTTTGACACATTAAAAAATCATGAAGTTGTTGACACTTTAGAAATTGCAAAATCAAAATTTCCCGGCGCAAGAAATAACTTAGATGCACTCTGTAAACGTTTTAATATAGATAATTCAAAACGTACCAAACACGGCGCTCTTCTTGATGCAGAGCTCCTTGCTGAAGTTTATCTAGAATTATTAGGCGGTGTTGAACCGAGTATGAATTTAGATGAGGTTCATAATTTAAAACAAACAATATCAACACCTGTTGTTTTAAAAGCAACAAAACATAAAGAACGTCATTTTAATTTAACAGAAGAAGAAATATTAAATCATGAAACATTTTTAAAAGAAAAAATAAAAGATGCTGTTTGGTTAAAAGAGTCATAAATGTCTAAAATACTTGATAAATTTATCAATTTTTTTAAATGGCCTGTTGCTTGGTATATGTTTATTTTATTACCGGCACTTTTGACATCATTTAAGTTTTTCCAATTTTACAATTTAAAAAATATTTCGCTTTTATGCGGACTTATATTTTTTATTTTTTCAAAAACAATGATGGATGCATCTGTGCGCACATCTATGCAAGTGATTGCGCATGAATTTGCACATACTTTTTTTGCTCTTTTAACATTTCATAAAATCAAACATATTCGTTTAAATCCTGATGACACCGGCGGTGAGATGGGTTTTATCGGTGATGGAAACTGGCTTATTATTATTGCGCCATATTTTTTTCCTCTCTTTTGTTTGATCTATATTATTTTGATGAATTTTTTACCTGAAAATTTAATTTATCACGGCATTTTAGGTTATTTTTTAGGATATCATATAGATACAGTTGCTTCGCAAATACATCCCGAACAAACAGATTTACCAAAAGTCGGATATAAATTCTGTTTTTTATTTTTACCTGGTATTAATTTACTAACCATAGGTAGTATTTTAGCTTTTAATAACAAAGGTTTAGATGGTATATTTAAATATATACACTTTGTCAACCATCTGACAGTTCAATATTTTGAACAAATTAAAATGTTATTATACTCTTTGTTTTGATTTTAATTTTTTGACCGATCGGCATTAACACCCTGCTTTTAATATGCCCGTAAGGAAAGTTGTAAACAACCGGTTTTTTTATATCTTTAACAAAGTTTTTTATAATTTGTTCGATTGAACCATCACCGGCATCCGCTTCAAAACATTTTGCAAATTGCCCAAAAATCAAACCTTTAATTTGATCAAAACCTTTTTGCATTTTCAGTTGTTGCAACATCAAATCAATGCGATATGTTTTTTCACCAACATCTTCAATTAAAATAATTTTGTTTTTTAAATCCGGAAAATAAGGTGTTCCGCAAAGTGATAAAAACACACTTAAACATCCTCCAACCAATATTCCTTCACACTCACCATGTTTTAAAACATCAAAATCTTTAACTTCCTGAGTTTTATTTTGAAAAACATCTGTTAGAGATTGTTCAACACGTTTATCAATTTTTCCATCTTTAAAATCAAAAACAGGCAAAAAACCGGTGTATGAAATGTTTTTTGTTTTGGTGTATATTGCATTTTGAAGAGCTGTTGAATCACTTAAACCGAAAACCGGTTTTTTATTTTTTTTAATTAAGTCGTAATCAATAAAATCAAGCGTTTTTAAACTTCCGGCTCCCCCTCTGATGCAAAAAACAGCTTTAATATCATCTTTTAAAAAAGCTTCATTTATATCTTTTGCTCTGTTTTGAGCTGTTCCGGCCTCATAAAAAGAAACATCTTGAGCGTGTTTTGAAATAACAGGTTTTAATCCTTGTTTTTGAAACCAATTTATTGATTTTTCTATATCTTTCTTTTCAAACCACCCTGAAGGTGCAATCAAAGCAATTTTATCACCTTTTTGAAGCATTATTTTATATCCTCTAAAATTGATTTACAAAAATCAGGCAGCGTATTATCACGCGCGCCCATAATCACAATTCGATCCCCTGTTTTAGCAATTTGAATCATACGTTTTTTTATTTCATCTCTTGATTCATAAAATTCAGCATTTAAATGAAGTGATTTTCCGTATTCTACCAAATCTTTAGATGAAATATCACGCGTCACACTTCCACCGGCATAAAAAATTTCAGGCATAAACAAAACATCATCTTTATCCATAACAGAAGCAAAACTTTCAATAATTTCGCGTCCCATCATCCTCATCGGTGAAAATCCATGCGGTTGAAACATCACTAAAATTCGTCCTTTGTAATCTTTTAGTGCAGACATTGAGGCTTTCACTTTATCAGGGTTGTGCGCAAAATCATCAATCACCGTGATGTTGTTTTTTGAACCTATCACATCAAGACGTCTTTTTGTTCCCAAAAAGCCTTGTAAAATTTCGGCAGCTTTGAATTCATCAACTCCCAGCAAAGATGTTGTTAAAATAGCAGCTGCGGCGTTTGCAACATTGAAAGCACCAATCAATTTTAATTTAAATGTTTTTCCTTTTAACTCGTAAGAAACGCCGTCTTTTAAAGGTTTAATATTTGTGAGATAAATATCTGCTTTTTTATTTTTAATTGAAAAAGTTTTGGCATTTTTCAGCAAAGATAATTCTTTAGAGTTTTCACAATCAGCATTAATAACAGCATATTTTGCTTTTAATGCAAAATTTAAAAAAAGCTTTTTTAGTTCCTCAATCGGTTTATGATCTATTGTAATATTATTTACAACGGAGATATATGGTGTGTATTTTTCAATCGAGCCGTCGCTTTCATCAGCCTCAATAACTGCAATATCCCCATCATTTAAAATCACATTTTCAATACCTTTTTGACCTTCATAATTTTTTAAAAGTCCACCGTTAATAACAGTCGGTTTTTTTAAAGCAACATCTAAAATATAACCAATCATCGCAGTTAAGGTTGTTTTTCCAGATGTTCCTCCGACAGCCACACCATATTTGAAGTCAGAAAAAATTTGAGCTAATAAATCAGACCTTTTTTGGATTTTAACACCATATTCCAAAGCTTTTTTAACATCCGGAATTGTGTCTTCAACAGCTGTGGATATATAAAGAAAATCCGTATCTTTTTGAACAGCACTTCCATCTTGTTTGAAAATTTTAATTCCGAAAGCTTCAAGCGCTTTTTTGTTTTTTTCATCTTTTCCTTGGTCAAAACTCCTGTCAGACCCGCTCACTTCATAACCTTTTGCTTTTAAAACCTGAGCAAGTGCGCTCATACCGCTTCCTGAAATTCCGCAAAAAGATACCTTTTTTACCATCATTTTAGTCCTTTAATCTAGAGTGCGTCAAAAATTTCCTGTTGTTCAACTTCATTGATTTTAAGATTTTTATAATCAACCACAATAAAAGTTTTTCCATCACCGTTTGCAAGAAGCGCAAGCGTTACCCCGATATGGTCATTTTCAAAAGTTGAATACAATACAGTTTCACCGCTCATGAGTTTTTCTTTAAATCCGTTTTCACCCATATCCATCACTTTTTGTTTGATGTTATGTGTTTTAACCCCATCTTCCCCAACAATTTCTTCATCAATATTTATCACGGCCGGCGTATAAAATTCTTGCGCATTACCATATTTTTCATTTAAGACATCATAAAATTTTTTATACTGTTCTAAACCTTTTGTTGCTTTTGAATCATCTTCTAATTCTTTTCCATAACCGGCAATACGCCATAAAGCATCGTTTTCTCCAAAACTTAACAAAACTTCTTTAAACGCTTTAACCGGTTTTGGTAAATTTTCAGCAATAAAACTGTTTGGCGCATCTTTAATTTGTTTTGGTTTTAGGAGGATTTTCATATATTTAATTTCATCAACCGTTGCGAGCCATTTTAACCCGAACGGTGCCGGTTCTCTCACAACAACAGGTGTTATATCTTCATTTTCTTTTTCTCTTAATTTTACTTTTGCGTTTTCATCTATTTGAAGTTTTAACGGTTTGCTTTCCAATATTTCCGCAGCTTTTTCTTGTCCTTCCTGTTTTTCTATTGTTTCCTGAACTTTTTGTTTCATTTGCTCATCAACGATAATATTGTCAAAAAAATCATCTTCTTGAGCTTTTACCTGACCATTTAAACAGAAAACAAGACTTAAAACGCTAAAAAAAATCTTTTTCATAAAATTACCTCCAATATTTTAAAGAAAAAAATTGAACACTGTTCATTTTTTTTGTATAGATACATATATACACCTAATTTCTTAATTTTAATATAAGATTTTTTAATATGAGTAGAGATTATATACAAGAAAATTTAGTTCATACCGGCCGCACGATTATCAAAGAAAAAGGGGCTGATTTTCTGACGGCGCGAAAGCTGTCAGAGGCTTCCGGTTATTCTGTCGGCACAATTTATAATCAGTTCGGTAATATGGATAATTTTATTTTGATTCAAAATTATCTGACGCTTGATTCTCTTTATCATCGCTTTTTAAAGATTAAAACCGCGTCAGCATATGAAAGATTGAATGAATATGCTTCTACATTTGCCGAGTTTGTTATGGAAAACCGCAATTTTTGGTTTATGGTTTTTAATTTTCACCTTCATCAAAGTGAGCGCACTTTTTCAATCACATATTTGCGCCGTATTTCCATGATGGTGATGCTCCTTGAGAAAGCTTTTAAAGAGCTTTATCCTGATTTAAAAAACAGCAGACGTCATGTTTCCGTTCAGGTTTTGTGGATTGCACTTTTCGGAGTTAGTTCGCTTTTAACAACAAATTCGCTTGAAACATACAGCAAAATAGAACAAACAAACATTTGTAAATATTTATTAAATACCTACCTTACGGGTATTAAAGTGTTAGAGAAGATTTAAGATGGATTTTATTTCAATCACACTTGAAAAATTAGCTTCTTTTTTAGCACAACCCGAAACATTAAAGCTGTTTGTTAACAATCGCTTTATTATGATTTTACTTGTGATTGTTTTATTGAAAGCAAAATATACCACCTATTCCAACATTTATTTAAGTGCTCTTGTTAATATTCCTGGCACTCTTTTGCATGAAATGTCGCACTTTTTAGTCGGCTTGTTTTTAAATGCCTCCCCTACCCGATTTGATTTATTTCCTAAAAAACAAGACGGTTACTATGTGATGGGCAGTGTCGGTTTTAGAAATGTTCAATTTTATAATGCTGTTCCGGCCGCTCTCGCCCCAATGCTCTTGCTTGTTGTGGGTTATTATTTTAACAGTTGGTTTTTTTCTCACGTTCATATCAATTATATCAACTATATTTTGTATGTTCTTTTGCAAACAATTATCATTGAAAATGCCGTTCCCTCCTCAACAGATTTTAAGGTAGCGTTTTCTTATCCTTTGAGTATTTTACTTTATGGCGCGATTTTTGTTTTTGCTTTAATTTATATCATATAAAAAAGCTCATAAAATATTTTTAAGCCTTATAAGTTAAAAAAGCCTCATCTTGCTCAAAAAGATAAAGCAGGTTTTTTAATGCTTTTCCTCTTTGAGTTTGAAGCGATGAATCGAGATTTAAAATCATTTCTGCATCTTTGTGCGCTGTATAAAGCAAATCTTTATGAAATTCCAAGCTTGCTATTTTAAATTCTTCAAAACCGGATTGTTTTGTGCCTAAAATTTCTCCACCACCTCGCAAATCCAAATCTTTTTCAGCTAAGAAAAAGCCGTCTTCGCTTTCTTTCATGGTCTTCAAGCGTTCGTGAGCGGTTTCACTTAATTTTGCACCATATAGCAACACACAAAATCCGGCTTCAAATCCGCGTTTAATGCGTCCGCGCAGTTGGTGGAGCTGTGCCAGTCCGAAACGTTCTGCCTGCTCAATAACCATCAGCGTTGCTTCTTTAACATTAACCCCGACTTCAATCACCGTTGTTGCAACCAACACTTTGATTTTTCCGGTTTTAAAACGTTCCATCACTTCGTCTTTTTCGGCTTCTTTCATTTTTCCGTGCACAAGCCCGACATCTGAGCCGAATATTTTTTGCAAATCTTCAAAACGTTTGATAGCAGCTGCCAAGTCTGATTTTTCACTTTCTTCAATAAGCGGACAAACCCAATATGCTCTAGCGCCGCTTTCTATTTTTCTTTTTAAAGCGCTTACCACATCATTTATTTTAGAAATCGGCATCACAGATGTCTCAACGGGTTTTCTTCCCTTTGGCAGCTCGTCTATTTTTGAATAGTCCATATCACCGAATCGCGTTAAAACAATTGTTCTCGGGATCGGTGTTGCCGTCATCACCACAATATCCGGCTTGTTGCCTTTTAGGCTTAATTTCAAACGTTGCTCAACACCAAATCTATGTTGTTCATCAACCACAATAAAGGCTAAATCTTTGAATATCACTTCATCGGTGAACAACGCATGCGTGCCGATTAAAATATCAATTTCGCCTTTTTTTAATTTTTCTAAAAGCTCGGTTCTTTTTTTCCCTTTAATTTTACTTGTTAAGAGCTCTGCTTTAATACCGACAATTTCCGCCCATGCCGAAATTGTTTCCAAATGCTGTTTTGCGAGTATTTCCGTCGGTGCCATAATAGCTGCCTGAAAACCGGCTTCCACTGCGTTTAACATAGCCAAAAAAGCCACAACCGTTTTGCCGCACCCAACATCTCCCTGAACAAGTCTCAAACCTTGAAATTTTGATTTTTGGTCTTTGATGATATCTTCCAAAACCTTTTTTTGTGCGTTTGTTAACTCAAATCCGAGCGATTTTAAGAGTTTTTGGCGCAAAACAGCGTTTCCTTCAACGCTTCTTCCAATCTTTTTTTTGTGATGTAAACGTGCGATTGAAAGGGTTAACTGGTTTGCAAGCAGTTCGTCATAAGCAAGCCTTTGTCTTTCAGGGCTCATTGCGTCCAAATCTATTGCAGATTTCGGAAAGTGAGCTTTTATTAAAGCCTCTTTAAATGCCGGCCACTTTTTTTCTTTTAAAAAGTTTTCTTCAAGCCATTCCGGCATATCAGGCAGTTTTGAAAGCGCTTGATTTGTCAGTGATATCATCATCTTGTTTGTTATACCGGAAGAAAGCGGATAAACAGGCTCGATACCTTTAATATTATTTTCAAAAGAAGGGTCTGTCATATAATCCGGATGGCTCATCTGAATTTGACCGTTAAACCATTGAATCTTACCGGATATCAATTTTTTTGCGCCGATTGGCAGTTGTTTTTTTAAAGAATCTTTGTAATATTTAAAAAAGTTTAGAGTGAGATCTCCCGTGCCGTCCTCACAAATCACCCGATACGGTTGTTTTTTGCTTTTTGGTTCAATATGTTCAGAGATTTTGACAACCCCTGTCCAAATTTTACCTTCCTCAACATTTCTTAAAGAGCAGGAATAAGATCTGTCAATAATATTGTATGGCAAGTGCCATAAAAGATGCACAATTTTTTGCCCACCCACAAGGTTTGAAACGAGCTTCAAATAGCGTGAGCCGACACCTTTTAATGTGTCAATTGAGCAAAACAGAGGATTTAATATTTCCGGCCGCATTTTTTTCCTTATAAAGTCATCGCCCGCTTTACCGTCAGACTAATACACCCAACGATTGACAGATTATTTTTACGCCTTAATCTTATTCTTGTCTATCTTTTTTATAAACTTGTTAAATATCTTTGCGCTTCCATGGCGGCTTTTGCACCCGTGCCTGCCGCAATCACAGCTTGCTGAAAAGATTTGTTTTTAACATCGCCGCAAGCAAACACTCCTTCAATGTTTGTCGCACACGAATCGGGTTTTGTTAAAATATATCCGTCATCATCAAGGCTCAGATATTTCTTAAAAATTTCTGAATTCGGTTTGTATCCGATAGCTAAAAACACACCGTCCAAGTCAATGGTTTTGATTTCATCTGTCATCACATTTTTGAGCTTAACCCCGCTTACCTGTTCATCGCCTAAAATTTCATACACCACATTGTTCCACGCAATTTCTATTTTCGGATTTTTAAAAAGCCTGTCCTGCAAAATTTTTTCGGCTCGTAATTCACCGCGTCTGTGCACCAAAATCACTTTAGAGGCAAAGTTTGTTAAATAAAGCGCTTCCTCAGCAGCAGCGTTTCCGCCGCCCACAACGGCAACCGTTTTGTTTTTATAAAAAAAGCCGTCGCATGTTGCGCAGGTTGATAACCCTTTGCCGATGTATTTTTTATGTGCATCATAATCAAGCCATTTTGCGCTGGCACCTGTTGCAATAATCAAGCTTTGAGTTTGAAAGCAGTTTCCGTTTTCAGAGCTCAAAATAAAAGGCCTAGAGCTCAAATCAACCCCGTTGACTTTATCATTAATAATCGTTACCCCGACATTTAAGGCCTGTTGTTTCATTTTTTCGGTGAGTTCGCTTCCCGAAATACCTAAAGGAAAACCCGGAAAGTTTTCGATATTTGATGTCATTGTGAGCTGTCCGCCCTCTTCAAATCCCGAAATAAGACACGGGTTTAACCCTGCTCTTGCAGCATAAATTGCAGCCGTATATCCGGCAGGTCCTGCACCTAAAACAATGATTTTTGCTGTATATTGCGCCATATTTTTCTCCTTTGTTTTTTAATATAAACGGAAATTTAAAAAAAAACAACCTCCGAAATTTCGGAGGTTGCTTTTTAAAGCTCACCAAGTTTGTAACAACCGTTGATCCATTTAAATTTTTGGATATGTGCTTTTTTAGGCAAATAGAGCACGCCGCCCTTTCTTTTGACTTCAGAGTCATCATGAAAGACGCAAGAATCAAATTCTTGCAATTTTTCGCCCAACAAAAACCACGCATCGGTTTTAACGCCTTTTCTAACACACAAAAGCGTGCCGAAAGGTGTTTTGTAACAATCGTTAAAAGCTCCGATCCTTTTGATTTCAACCCCTTTTTTTGTTTGGCATAAGGCCCAAAAAGCACATAATCCGGCTCGGAAAACGATGTAGTTTTTTCTGTAAAAAACCGGAATAAGAGGTGTTCTTACAACGCAACATGAATCGATGTAGAAAAAAGAACCTTTGTAAACAAAGCCTTTAGAATACCCCACATTAACATTGCTGATTTCAGAGGTTTTTTCAACAATGTTGCCTTTTTTGCTTTTCACCCAAAGCCTTGAGAATCCTTCTTTATCAACGGTCACGAAGGCTTTTTTAACAAAAGCCTCAAACCACTGATCCGAAAATTCTTTTTTCATTCTTTGAAATTCCTGATAAACCGGCAAGTCTTTAAAGGGATAGGCTCTTCTTGCGCCTTCTTCAAGCGCATCCAATCTTTCATCTATTCCGACATGCCTGTTTTTCTTAAATTTCAAAATTTGACAGTTTGGTAAAAACAAAGAAGGTGTTTGATTGTCCTCGTCAACCCTGTAAACGTCGTTTTTAACCTGAAAAAAGTTTTCAAAAACTTCTTTTACGGGGATTGCCGTACCAAGTTTTGTCAGCTTTTCTTCCTTGAAGATATAAGCCGAGCTTTTATTGATATATACATCCATATATAGAAGAGTAAAATGATACGAAAAATAGTAAAATATTTGAAAGCATTATATTTGATAAATTATTTTTGTCAACAAAAAAACAACCCCCGAACTTTTGTTTCGGGGGTAAAAGAGAGTTAATAATCTTGTTTGTAAGAACCGTTTACAA
>DPKR01000049.1 GCA_003542415.1 Alphaproteobacteria bacterium
TCCTGATCCATGCTTTAGCCAGCCCTTATCGTAATATTTTTCCAAAATTGTTTTTTTCATATAAACCTCCCATTTTTTTATCTGAAAAATATAATATATTTCTTATAAAAGCAATAAGAAAAATATTATTTGCACAACTAAGAAAAAGATGATACCTTTCTTATAAATTTTACTTAGGAGTCTTTGTCATGAATATCGATCAAATTCGCAAACATATCGACACCCTTATTAAAGAAAAGGGCAAAAACTATCGTTCGCTCTCAATGGCCATCGGCAAAAATGAAGCCTACCTTCACCAATATATCAATAAAGGTTCTCCTCTTCGTCTGCCCGAAGAGCAGCGCCGAAAACTTGCTTTGCTTTTAGATGTCGACGAGCAGGAGCTGACCGACATTCATTTGCCTAAAACAATTTTGCAAACAACCGGACATTCTAAAACAACCCTGATTGAGATTATATCTTCAAATCCCGCTCAAGCTTCTTCCGGCTTTTTATCGCTTCCTTTGAGCGATTATTCAAACATCACATCAGCTTCATCTGAAAATGTTAAAATGCTTCGCATCAATGGTGATTCGATGGCCCCGACCTTAAAAGACGGCGATTATATTTTAGCTGATTTATCCACCCCCTCTTTTTCATCTGACGGGCTTTATGTTATTCGCCAAGCCGCCGCTTTGACCGTTCGCCGCATCCAACAAATCAGTTCTTCCGAATTTTTGATTATTCCGGACAATTCAAATTATAAGGGAATAACAATTCCGGCCAAAAAGCTTGAAATTATCGGCAAAGTCATCTTCTTTTTCAAAACAGAAAAAGTTGCTTAAAATCTTATTTTTCTCCTATGCGCCGAACGGCGCTTTTTTTATCCACAAAACATAAAAATTTTTCTCCCTCTTGAATAATAAAAATATTATCCTTAAATTAATAATTATAATATTTTTATTATATTGATTGGATAAAAAATGGATAAAACGCTTCTCGATTTATTAAAACAAAAGGCTTATTTAAAAGAACGTATTGCGATGAACGAAATTTCAAACGACAGCTATTGCTTATCTCCTCTCTATCACCTCCACCAAGAACAGCTTTTTGAGCTTGAGCAAAAAATCTCAGAGCTTGAAAAAGCGCAAAACTCATAAGTTCTTCTTGCCCTTTTCTTTACCCTCTTTATAATGTAGTAAGTAAAATGAGGTTAAAAATATGAATAAATATGAAGAGCAAGTCAAAGAGTTTCACACTGCTATGGAAATGGCCATTGATGCACCATACACTAAAGATCTTTTAGAACTCAGACAAAAGCTTATCAACGAAGAAGTTTCAGAGCTTAATGTTGAAATCAACGCTCTTCTTTCAGAACTTTCGCAAAACGGAAAAATTCTTCCGGAAACAAAGCTTAAAATGTTCAAAGAGCTTGCAGATCTTCAATATGTCTTGAGCGGCATGGTCGTTGCGCTCGGCATCCCCATGGAAGAAGTTTTTGCCCGCGTTCACAAAAGCAATATGTCAAAACTCGTCAACGGTAAACCATTGAAACGCGAAGATGGCAAAGTTTTGAAAGGCCCGAATTACAAAAAACCCGATTTATCTGATTTAGCCTAAAATTTCTTCAAAATAAAAACTTGACAAATTCCTGCTGAGTTTTTATACTTGGCACACTTGAATGTAACTATTATATCCATTAATCATTAAATATTATCATTATGTTTTATTTGGAAGACATTTTAGAACTTTGCGCTGAAGCAGAAGTTATGGCCGATTCGCCGCGCAGCCTTCAGATTTTCGAGCAGGTCAAAAAAGAAAAAGGGGAAGACCTCTGTATCTTTGACTGTTTTACGGTCATCGACAGGCTCGCAAAACAAATCTCGAAGACCGAGCCGATTTCAAAACTCGTTGCGGATGTTTCCGGCCTGACCGAACGCATCATAGAGCGCTACCATGTCAATGCAACGGCAAACATGTCTCCTTTGCAAATATGGGAGAATCAAGCACAAACAAGGCTGATTTAATGCTTTTGCTGTTGCCGTCTTCTTTCGAAAGCACCCCATTCAAAAGGGTGCTTTCTTTTTTTGCCAAAATTTAAAAAAAATTATTGACAAACTTTCGTTTTTCGGCTATATTTTAATCAATAAATACGATTCTTATTAAATTATTACTTAAAATATAAAAAAATGGAAAAGAACGAAATCCTTAAAAGCTTCAAGAACCTTGAAGGCAATGGCAGAAAACTCGTCGAACTCAAGCGCATCATGCCGGTTGCTTGGTATAGCGAGGCAAGTAATGTCGACATCTTCGATTTCGACAACGCACGTATCTATGCCAACATTCCTTGTTGGCAGGATGACAAAGGCAACCTGACCTCCATCCGCACCGGCAAGCCCGTCAGGCGTCTCTCCCGACTCGACCAGATTTGCGTGCTCGGAACAGGGCGTGCCACATGGGGCGCATCGTTTGACTACGATGATATCCATATCATCTGCGTCCCGACCCCCGACCACAAGAGCGAACACTTCGTTGTGCGCACCCTGCGCGACTGCGAAGTCGTCCACCACCGCGCCTTCGGCGAAAACATCAACGAGATTCCCAAAATCAAGTAGAACCTCTTACAACAAAGAAAAGGCCTGTCAATCAAGACAGACCTTTTTCTTTTTTAAATTCCTCTATTTTCCTGCTCAAAACACCTATTTTATATTCTCTTAAAAATGTGCCGAATCGCGAATTTTTAGCCAAATCCTTAAATCGCGGCATATCTTGTGCCTTCATTTGACTTATCTCTTTTTGTGCCACCCTTAACAATTCTGCCTTTTGCTCAAAAAGCTTTCGTTGAAGCAATCTGTCCTCGCAATTCGAACTTTCAAAGTCAGCTCTGCAAACGGCAATATATTCTTCCAAATATGATTTATGCCCAATCACAAGCCCTTGCAGCAGCTCATAAATTTTGCTCGCACGCATTTCAAAAATCTTAAAATAGTGCATATGCCATTTAGCCGAAGCAAGCGCAAAATCTTTCCACTCATTCGGCGCTTTTAATCTTTTGCATAAATTTCTGATCGGCAAATCCGCCCTCGTTTCGTGTCCATGGTGTGAAGGCAAAACATCAGATGGCGTCAAAGCTTTTCCGAAATCGTGCGTTAAAATCCCGAATTTAACAAGCGGCTTAACATCAGAAGCCGTATCAAGCGCACTCATCACATGCCCGCCTGTGTTTTTTTCCGGATGATACTTTTCTTTTTCCGGCACATCAAATAAAATATCAAGTTCCGGCATAATTTCTTTTAATGCACCTATTTCACGCATTAAAACAAAAAACTTTGAACTTTCTTTTGTTTTTAAGGCCTTAACAACTTCCTCAAAAATCCGTTCTGCCGTCAAGTGCTTCATTGCCCCGGCTTCAACCATCTTTTTGCACAATTCAAGCGTTTCAGGCGCCACTTCAAAGCCAAGTTGCGCTGCAAACCGGCACACTCTCAAAACTCTAAGCGGGTCTTCTGTAAAGTGTTCTGCATTGACAGCTCTTAAAACTTTGTTTTGAATATCTTTAAGCCCGCCGAAATAGTCGATATATTCTCCTTTTTCTTCATCATACGCAATAGCGTTGCAGGTCAAATCCCTACGTTCCAAATCTTCGCGCAAACTCACATCGGGCGTAAAAACAAACTCAAAATCCGTGTGCTTATCACCGGTTTTGATTTCCTTTCTTGCCAAGGCATATTCTTCTTTTGTTTCGGGGTGCAAAAAAACCGGAAA
>DPKR01000058.1 GCA_003542415.1 Alphaproteobacteria bacterium
TCGCGACCGAGACACAATGGAACAGATTCGCATCAATACGGATGATTTGCCAACATATTTAAGAGAATATTTTTTATAAAAATTATAGGCCGATCAAATTTTTGGCATAGTCCTCTGCATTGAAGACGTCTAAATCTTCAATTTTTTCACCGACACCTACAAAATAAACAGGTGTCGGATTTTCTTTTGCAATGGCCGCCAAGATCCCCCCCTTTGAAGATCCGTCAAGCTTAGTGACAACGAGGCCGTTCACATCAACAATTTTTTTGAAAACTTCGACTTGAGAAACAGCATTTTGACCGGTTGTCGCATCTAACGTCAGCAAGGTCAAGTGCGGCGCATCCGGAAAAACTTTTTTAATCACACGAACAACTTTTTTAAGTTCATCCATCAAACCTTCTTTGTTTTGCAAACGTCCGGCAGTATCAATAAAAACGACATCATCTCCTCGTTTGATTGCGGCATTTAAACCGTCATAACAAAGGCCGGCAGAATCGCAGCCATATTCCCCCTTAAACACATGAATAGATGAGCGAAATCCCCAAGCCTCCAACTGCTCCACCGCCGCTGCGCGAAAGGTATCTCCGGCAATAAACGAAACCTGCAAGCCTTTTGCTTTGAGCTTTGACCCCAATTTTCCGATTGTTGTTGTTTTGCCGGCACCATTCACCCCAACCATCAAAACAACATAAGGCTTATGAGAAGAAACATCAAAATCGGCCTCCATCGGTTTTAAAAGTTTTGTAATTTCGGCAGATAATGCTTCTTTAATTTCTTGCTCACTTACCTCTTTATCAAACTTTTGCGAAGAAAAAGACTGAATAATATCAGCACTGGCAGCAACACCTAAATCTGAGGAAATCAAAAGTTCTTCAAGATCTTCTAAAACCGAATGATCAACTTTTCTTTTTGAAATAATATCTTTTAAACCTGACGAAATTTTATCAGAAGTCTTTTTTAGACCAAGCCCGAGTTTTTCAAAAAAACCAACCATTTTATTCTCCTCTCAAAGCTCTTAAAATTTTTGCACGTTTGCGACGCACGTTCATATCAATCTGTTCCATTTTTGCTGCCGGAGTCCCCTCCCTTTCGGAATAAGGAAAAACATGAAGTTTATCAATACCTGCTTCTTCAACCAAACGGCAGGTATTGCCAAAGGCCTCCTCCGATTCTAAAGGAAAACCGCAAATAAAATCAGCGCCGAATGTGGCATCCTTTCGAACTTTTCTGATTTGACGACAAAGCTCAATAACATCTTCCCTTGTGTGTCTTCGCCCCATACGCTTTAAAACAAAATTATCACCTGATTGAACGGAAAAATGAAAGTAAGGCAAAATCTTCGGATATTTTTTAACAACATCTATAAAATCTTCTCGAAGCGCTGCCGGATCAAGCGAGCCGAATGAAAGCTCTTCTATATCCAAAACATTTTCAAAAATTTCTTTGACAACATTTGAAAGGCCATATTCATAAGAACATAAATCAACACCGGTTAAACATATTTTCTTAAGCCCTTTTGACACCAAAAGCTTAATTTGAGCAACAACATCTTTGATTGGTTTGGAACGATTTTTACCTCTGGCATAAGGCACAATACAATATGTGCAACGATGATTGCAGCCTTGCTGAATTTGCACAAAGGCTTTTTGCCGCCCCTCAAAACCGGTAATCATGTATGAATCCAAATCATTTACAGGCATAATGTCATCAACGTGTTTTTTAAGGGTGCTGATTTGAGAAACATATTTTTCTATCTCAGCTTTTTCTCGATTACCTAAAACTAAATCAACCTCATCCATTTGTTCAAAAATATCAGGGTGCACCTGTGCCGAGCAGCCCGTAACAACAATTTTAGATTGAGGATTTTCTTTTTTTAGTTTGCGGATAGTTTGTCGGCATTGGCGCTCAGCCTCGCTCGTGACCGCGCAAGTGTTCACAATAATCAAATGATCATATGCTCGGAGCTTTTCTTGAATAGCCTCTGATTCAAATGCATTGATACGACAACCGAATGTGACAACTAAAACCATTTTTTCCTCTTTAATTATTTTCCTAATATAAAGAAAAAAAATGTCATTGCAATTTAATTTTGATGTTTTATAATCAAAACAACATTGTTTGACGGAAAAAAAAGATGATTAAAAAAATTTCATTGATTATTGCAACTTTCTTCGGCGCCGGCTTGGCAAAAAAAGCGCCCGGAACGGTTGGCTCGCTAGCCACCCTGCCTCTTGCCTTTCTTTTGGCTTACTATTTCGGCTTTAACGGCATTGTTTATGGGGCGCTTGCAACCTTTGTGATCGGCGTACCTGCCATTTACTATGCAACCAAAGGTGAAACAGATAAGGATCCCGGAAAAATTGTAATTGATGAGACAGCCGGTCAGCTCACGACTTTTATCCTCGCAACCCCATATTTATACGGCCAATTGACGATAAAAGCTTTTGTAATATATCTATTGGGTTTTGGGTTATTTAGACTTTTTGATATTATTAAAATAGGTCCTGTCAAATGGGCAGACACAAAAATCAAAAATGCCTTTGGCGTTATGCTGGACGATATTTTTGCAGGATTTTTTGCTACGATTATATTAATGTTTTTAATTAAAACCTTATTTTAACTTTTAGGAGATTGAATATGAAAAAATTGATAGATTATTTGAAAAAAAGTGATGCAACAGGTGCATTATGGTTGCTCATTTTTGCGACCGTTATCGCTTTTCATTCCGCCTATTCCATCAACAAATATTTGCCGATGGCCATTCCTTATGTGCAGCAATTTGCTGATGAAATTTTGCCGATTAAAATTGAAAACGGAAAACTCCTTGAGCCTCAGGAAATCAAAACATATTCTAATGAATATGCCGGAAAGCCTTTTTCAATTGTGATTGACCCGACAAAAGATATGCTTGAAGAGCAAGAAATGAAAAACGGTGTTTATCTCACCCGTTCATATCTCTACAGCATCACAAATACTGAAATTCGTCGTCAAAAACTCATCGATAACATTAATTTGCCCAAGCAGGATTACACCCCTCATATGCGGCTAATCATTCGTTGGCTGTTTTGGGGAACGCTTTTGCTTGCACCGTTTTTCAATTTTTTATGTTTTCTAATTGCTGTTTTGTTTTATGTTTTTTGCTCGGGTTTTGCCTGCATTTTAAACAGAGTAACGCTTGATTTCAAAACAAAAATGCGTTTGAACTCGCTCCTTTTTATCGGTGTATACATACTCTCTCATCTGTTTTACATTCTGGGCATAAACTTTTCGGTTCTTGCTTTTTTCCTGTTGATGATTGCACTGCAAATTGTGTGCGTGAAACCGCTTGGAAAAGAAGATAAAAAACCAGCAAAAACGAAGAAAAAATAGACATCAAAAAAAGCGGCTCATTTGCCGCTTTTTTGTTATCTCTTAACCCAATGAATTTGAAGAGTTGCAAGCTCTTTAGAATCTGAAAGGCAAGAAATAGAATGCAACGATGTCAAATCAGCAAGTTTTGCCTTTGCTTCAACCTTTTGTCCGCACAAACATTCTTTTTTAAATGAAATTTCGATTTCTGAGGGTATATGTTTTTCCAAAAAATCAGAGGGTAAAGATTCGGCTGCCCAAAGCGGATAAATCGCATTGTTGACATGTCTGTTCAAATCAATATCATCAAAACGTGCTTCAAATTCTTTTGAAAAGTTTTCATTTTCCAAAGCTGGCAATTTGGCAAACGCTGCGCCCAAAACATGTTCATCAATATACATATAATCCGGCAAATATTGCGAAAGAGAAACCGGACGCTTGCGAGCAATATCTACCAAAACCCACTGAGAAGTTGCTTTGATAATTTCTGTGCCTTTTTCATCAAAAATCACAAAATCACGAAGTGCCATAAACTTATTTTCGCCGGAAGGCCATGTTTGAACTTTTATTTTTTCATGAACTTGCGGCAAGCGGTTGATTTTAATATGATAGTTTGTTCCAACCCAAGCAAGTGAGCTTTGCACACAAAAATCAAAACCAAACCCCAAAGATGTGGCACTCAAATCAGCTGCATCTTGCAAAATATTCATCAAAGTGACAATGCGCAAAACACCATATTTATCACATTCATAAGAACGAATTTGAAATTCTTTTGAAAACTTCTCAAGCATTAAACTTGCCTACTAAAAAAGTGAAATATCTTGATGATAATCCAAAAACGCATATTTCATTTTGTTAAAGCGGTTTATGAGCTTATCTTTATACACTTTTGCGTGTTCAGGCAATTTTGAGTGATAAGCCATCGCAGCCTTTTGCCAATCGCCTTTTTTGCGATAAAGTTTTGTTAAAAACTGCGCACTGTATTCAACGTTTGTATCCGGATTAAAAGCATCTTCAACGCTTTTAAATGAACTGCCATGAAACTTTAAGCTGATTTGCATACACCCCACATCAATACTCTTGATGCCTTGAGCTTGCAATTCTTTAACTTTGGCAACAGCTTCTTCTTTAGACGCAAAGCGATACCCCTTACCATGAACATTAATGCTCCATGGCCATGAAATAAATGTTCCGCTCTGGTTGTCAAAAACACCTGTTTCAACACTGGCAATTGTTTCTAGAACATGATGCTTAATACCGTATTTTTCCTCCATACGTGCAACAGAAAGCGCACAAACTTCAGAAGCGGTAGGCTCTAAGCTCATGTGTGTATTGGCTTTAAATTCTTTTTGAGCTTTAATCGGGTGTGCAATACCCAAACAAATCACCAATAAAAAAATGATTTTTCTAAGCACTTTTAAAATTTATCCTTTTTATCCTTGAAAAAAGCAAGAAACATCCCTAAAGAACCGTTGTCTCATTTCAGCTTCACAGTTTTAAGCTCATCGCTTAAAAAAGGCTTTTAACAAGGCGTTAAACTCTTTAACTTCTTATTTAAGATAATTAACAAGAAGTTAACTTTCGAGTTGCTATAGCACATTTTTTTTTAAAAATCCAGTAAAAAATGAAAAAATATGCCAAAAAAGACAAAAAACAACATAAAAACAAGGGGTTGCAAGTTTTTCACTTAAACAACCCCAAAATTCAAAAATTGAACCCCAAACCTGCTAAAACAGACAGATTTTGATAGTGATGCAATGTTTCCGTGTCTTTGTGTGGCAACAAATAAACAGCGCTGACATTGATAAAAAGCAAGTCTGACAATCGAAAATCGACGCCCCCTTCAAAGCGCACATGCCATGTTTCAAAATCAAATTTGCTTTTGTCATCTTGCGTGAAAAGCGCACCCCAAGGTTGTCCGCCGACAAGAAGATAGAAAATATGCATATCTCCACAGGTTAAACCGATTGAAGGCGAAAAAGGAATCGGAGGCGCTTGAACATTGTCAAACGGCGCATACCCGATCTCAACCTGAGCGCGAATAAAGCCGATATCAGCTCGAATATCTGCTGCTGCAACAGGCTGCTTTTCAAGCAGATTATAGCCACCTTTGAAGACAACTTGGCCAAACACATCAAGCCACGTTACATTGCTTTGTGCAAACATTGCTGCTGAAAACAACAAAGCACACCAAAATAATACAATTTTTTTCATAGAACATATAATTTATAAAGACATATCTATAATTAAGATGTCTTCAGATTTATCAATTTTTAAAAGATGTGTCAAGCTTTTAATGATTTGGCAAAATTCAAAACAGATGAACAAACATCTTTTTGAACTTTTTCAAAATTTTGATTAGGCTCAAAAGTTTGTTCATTTGCATAAAGTGCGCGGTTGAGCTCAAGCTGAAGTGTATATATTTTTTTGCGCGGCTCGCAATAGTTAAATGTTGTATACGCCCCCGAATACGGCACATTTTTCATCACAGCATATCCCTTGCCGACCAAACTCCCGCGCAAAACATCACTCATATATGACGGGCAGCTTTGAGCAAACAAATCACCCAAACAAATATCTATTTTTGTGTCGTCTTGCATAATAGAACAGATTTTTGACGGCATAGAATGGCAATCAAGCAACATACAAAAGCCGAATTTTTGAACACATATACTCACAATGGCGCTAAGACGTTTGTGATATACATCATAAATATTTTTGATTCGCTCTTGAACTTCCGCATATGAAATCGGCTCGGAATAAATCGGCTTTCCTGAGCTGCTGACGCGGTGAACAAGCCCATATCCCGAGCGGCAACGACTGTTTTCAAAAATGATTTTATCTGCCGGATAGTCATAAAACATTTTTTCATCAAGCTCTATTTTGTCGCGGTTAACATCAATAAAAGCGCGCGCGATGTTCATTTTAATTGTTGCAATACCTTCTTTTTCAAGCGGAGCAAGCAAAACATCAACGAGCAAATCTTCATTGGCGCGAAGCTCCTCAACAGACAATGAGGAAATCGAAAAAAACTCTTGAGGAAAAACCTTGCCTGAATGCGGAATGCTCAAAACAAGCGGATATTTCAGTTCGTCTATCGCTTTTTCTTCATAAACATCAAGCTTTTTATAGTCTATTTTAATGCGGGCCGGCAAAATATAAAATCCTCTCTAAAAAAACAATTTGAGGTATTTTAACTCACGAAGTCTTAATCTTTTATAAAAAAATGAGAAAAGCCGTAAAAAAGTCTTGCTATTTAAAAAAGAGTATGTTATTGAAGTTTTACTTTCGGGTGTGTAGCTCAGGTGGTTAGAGCGCTACGTTGACATCGTAGAGGTCACAAGTTCGAGTCTTGTCATACCCACCAATGAAAAATGCGGCCTTTACGGTCGCTTTTTTTATTGGTGAAATAAAACAACTGTCATGCCTCCGAGCATTGTCAAATGCGAGGT
>DPKR01000113.1 GCA_003542415.1 Alphaproteobacteria bacterium
TAACGATGTGCTTTATAATAATTTTTAATGAAAACCGTCACGACTTCGTCGTTTCTCGATGGTTTGTGGCTCCGCCAATCTACGATTCCAAGACCGCTCTAATTAAACCGCTTAAGCCACACCTTCCATAAAAAGTGATATTCATATATATTAAAAAAATTTTTACGTCAAGAGTTTTTTATAGTCTTATGACAATTTAATTGACATTTTTTTTATTGATGGTAACATCCCGATAAGTTTTAAAATATGTGTCATTAAAATTTTTTTGCCATGAAATTACATGAAATGGAAGGCGATTTTGCTTCTATGCCACGTGCTGTCTTTGTTTCGGAAAGAGTAAAAAAGAAGTATTGGGGGCAAGACGAAATGCCTGAGGAAAAATCCAAAGAGGAAAGCAAATAGACTTTTCTTGGATTTTAAGAGAGCTTCAAATTGAAGATTTGGAGTTCTTTTTTTGTGTTTGTAAATAAAAAAATGCTATTTTTAATATCTTAAATCCAAAACAATCGCATAGTATGCCACAAACATAAGCAATAAGCAAAGCCAAATAAGGTGAAAAGCAATCGGCTAAAACACCGATAAACAGAGCAGCTAATGTATAACAAACACTGCTTATAATAGAAATAATTGATAGGGTTGTTGCCCTGATATCATTTTCAATTTCATTTTGGATAATCGTATTAACAGCGGGTGTATGTATCCCTTCAACAAAGGGAGAAAACAATCTGATAAAGGGTGTTAAAAAATTATTACAAAGAACAGATATCAAGTTTGTTAAATCATCAAGAATAAGCCCGAGTACTGCTGTTTTATCAATTGTAAATTTTTTAGCCACTTTGTTTGATAATGTAGCACCTATAGCATTAAATAAATGTCCAACAGCCTTTAAAAGACCCAAACTCCAAATCGGGACAAATTGTTTAATAAAAACTGAATTAAATGAGTAGGAAGCCTCGTTAAAGCCATAATGCAAGCAATCGGCTAAAGTGATATATTTTAATCTTCTTCTTTTCCATATTTCATGTAGTGCTGTTAAAAATTGTTTCAAAAAGGAGTTTTGATTACAAGATTGTGGAGGTTCCGTGATAAAATATGTTAATATGAAAGCAAAAAAAACAGAAATTATACTACAAATCAAACATAGTCTTAAAGAGTAAAAAGCGAATACACAACCAATGATAGAACCTAAAAAGAGTCCTGACTGTAAACAAGAAACAATTTTTGCATAAATCTGATGATATTTTTCTTTTTGATTGATTGTAGACAATGTATCATAGAGCAAAGCATCATTATTCCCACTAGCAAGAGCAGATGAAAATCCTGCACAACACACCCCTATAAGCAAAAGAGTATAATTATGAGCTAAACTAAACAGCACAAAAGAACTGAAACGAAAGAATGCGCCAATCATCATAATTTTTTTACGACCTATTCTATCAGATATTATGCCTACGGGAATTTCAAAAAAAGCAGAGATTATCGTCTCAATCGCATATAAACTCATAGAAAGGGTATAGCTATTTAGAATTTGATTAAAATATAAAACTAAAATCGGTGAGCTGAAAATAAAATAGCTTAAGAAGTTAAACCATAATAAAATTTTTATATTTCGCCTTATATCCATGACAATCTATACTTTTTACGTCCTTTGATCTTAGCTTATTTTCATAGTGTGAATAAATCGTTTAAAATAAATTGCTATTTTTAAGCTTTTTTGTTATCCTACCATTAATTTGAATTACTCTTGAGGTCTAAAATGGAACAAAAAATCGTTAAAATCGGCAATGTATCATTTGGCAACAAACTGCCTATGGCGCTGATTTGCGGACCGTGTCAGATTGAAAGCCGCGAACACGCCATCATGATTGCAGGGGCGATGCGCGAAATCACAAAAAAGCTCAATATACCCTACGTTTTCAAAGCTTCTTTTGATAAAGCAAACCGCACATCAATCAATGGTGCGCGCGGGGTTGGTTTGGAAGAAGGAATGAAGACATTTGATGAAATCAAAAAGCTTTATCCTGATTTGCCGATTGTGACTGATGTGCATGAAGTTTGGCAATGTGCAGAAGTTGCAAAGCATGTTGATATGCTTCAAATTCCGGCATTTTTGTGCCGCCAAACGGATTTGGTTGTGGCAGCTGCTAAAACAGGCAAGGCTGTCAACATCAAAAAAGGACAGTTTTTAGCACCTTGGGATGTGAGGAATTTGGTTAAAAAATCGGTCGATTCGGGCAATGATAATGTTTTGATCACCGAACGCGGCACAAGCTTTGGCTACAACACTTTGGTTGTTGATATGCGCGGTTTTCCCCAAATGGCAAAAGACACGGGGTGCCCTGTGATTATGGATGCAACACATTCTGTTCAGCAACCGGGCGGCAAAGGTGCTTCAACCGGCGGACAGCGCGAATTTGCACCTGTTTTGGCGCGTGCGGCTGTGGCTGTCGGTGTGGCAGGCGTTTTCATGGAAACGCACGACAATCCGGACAAAGCCTTATCAGATGGACCGAACACGATTGCACTTGCTGATATGGAGCGCGTGTTGACCGAATTAAAAGCTTATGATGAAATTACAAAAACGATGATTCATGATTATTAAAAAAAGCGGTGATTTTCACCGCTTTTTTTAATTGTTTGTGGTGGTTGAGGTGCTTGAACCATTGGGGTTGTGTTTGACTGTGGTTGTGTCTTCATCACCTGTGATACCTTCTTTGATATCTGAACCGACTTCTTTTGTGCCATCCCAAACATCAGAAGTCACCTTTTTGGTGCCATCCCAAACATCGGAAGCCACTTCTTTTGTGCCGTCCCACACATCTGAGGTCACATCTTTTGTGCCTTCCCAAACGCCGCCCGATTGATTTTCAGCCATTTGAAATTCTCCTTGTTGATGTCTTTTAGCATATAATTCTTCGCCGCCTAAAAAACCGACAACTGCCAAAATGCCCAAAGCAATATATTTTGTTGTTTTTTGCATGATATATTCCTTTCCTGTTATCATGAACAAATAAAAGCTAATCACACAATTTGTTTTTTTAAATAAAACTTTAGGAGAACCATAAAAAAAGACACCTTTCCATCAATAAAAAAAGACACCTTTACAAGTGTCTTTTTTTATTGGCGGAACGTAGAGGACTACGCTGCTTTGCAGCTCGGGCGGTTTGATTTGTAACATTCGAAAACTGCGTTGTCACTTGTTTTCTCATTAACAAATCTGACACCCTCAAGGTTTCAAAGCAACTTTAAGTTGCTTTGAATTCCTTTCGGCCTTTCGGTTCGATCCTCACTTTTCCATCAATAAAAAAAGACACTTGTAAAGGTGTCTTTTTTTATTGGCGGAACGTAGAGGACTCGAACCTCTGCATCCTTTTAAGGGGATGACGGATTAGCAATCCGCTGTATTACCACTCTACCAACGTTCCGTGGTTGAGACTTCTTTTATATTATCTTTTTGCTTTCGTCAACTGCTTTTTTTTATATTTTTGCATAAAATTTTTGTTTTATAATCCTTATTGACAATAGCTCATGAAAAGCTTATGATATTGCTTGTTTTTTTAATCACCACAGGTAATAAAAGAAAGAAATGGATCCTTTTTATATTTATTTTTTGAAGTTTATATTTGTTTTAATTCTCGTTTTATTTAATGCTTTTTTCGTTGTTTCAGAGTTTGCGATTGTCAAAATCCGCCGCACAAAGCTTGAAGAACTTGTCGGTTTGGGCAACAAACGCGCTCAGATTGCTTTGAAAATTACCGAGCATTTGGACAGTTATTTAAGCGCTATTCAACTTGGTATTACCCTCGCCTCACTCGGTTTGGGTTGGATCGGCGAGCCTGCCGTTGCCAAATTGTTTGAAGATTTAATGGGTGGCTTTTTTGCCGACAACCCGATTTTGTTGCACTCCATCAGCTTTGGTGTGGCTTTCGGTTTGATCACACTTCTACACGTTGTTTTGGGCGAGCTTATTCCGAAGTCTCTTGCTATTCAAAAAACCGAATCGTTTGTTTTGCTGATTGCTTATCCGCTTTATATGTTCAAACGCACATTTTATCCGTTTATTTGGGTTTTAGATATATTAACCATCAAAATTTTACACTTGATGGGGGTTGAACCGGCGCGCGAAGAAGATATGGCACACTCCGAAGAAGAAATCAAGCTCATTGTCAATGCTTCACAAAAAGGCGGGGTGATTGATGACACCGAGCGCGATATTATTCAAAACGCCATCAGCTTTTCCGAAATTTTTGCCCATGAGGTCATGATCCCCAGACAAGATATGCAATGTCTTTATTTAGATGATGACTTTAATGATGTGATGAGTTTGGTCAAGCGCACAAAACACACGCGCTATCCGCTTTGCAATGAAGACAAAGACAATGTGGTCGGTATGATTCATATCAGAGATCTTTTGGAGCATGCTGAAGAAAAGTTAGAAAAAGGCCGCTTGAACAAAATTGCGCGTCAAGTGCTCTTTGTGCCTGAGAATCAATCTATTTCCGAGGTGCTGCACCTGATGATGCGCAAACACACACATCTTGCCATTGTGGTGGACGAATATGGCGGAACGGCAGGTATGCTCTCGATGGAAGATATTTTAGAAGAGCTTGTCGGCGATATTATGGACGAGCATGATGACAACGAAATTGCCGAGATTCGCAAACTAAGTGATAAGATTTGTGAATTTGACGGTAAAGTTTTGGTTGAAGATGTTTATGATTGCATGTGTTTGCCGGAATGCGAGCGCGAAGAAAGCACCATTGGCGGCTACGTTTTCACACTTTTAGGCCGTGCGCCAAAAGTTGGAGACAAAGTGGAAGACGAATATTGCCATTATGAGGTGATTTCCGCAGGCAAAATGCGTGTCAAACGTGTGAAAGTGACCTTAAAAGAACGACACACAAAAGAGGAAGAATAATGCTTTTCATCAAAGAACCAACGCTTGACTTGTTTGAAAAAGCGAAATATGGTTTGCTTGAAGTCAAAGAAAATCCGACACCGTTTGACATCAGTGCGGCTAAAAAAGGGGCAGAATTTGCCTTGCAAAATTTTGAGGGTTATTTAGCTTATTTGAACAAAAATAAGTCCGAAACACAACCTGAGGGACGTGTTCCTTCAACAGTTCTGTGGCTCTTTGATGATGAACAACTTGTCGGTGTTTTTGATGTTCGGCACACCTTAAATGAGTTTTTACGCCAAAGAGGCGGACACATTGCCTATGAAATTATTCCATCCAAACGAGGGCAAAATTACACCTTAAAAGGCTTAAAGCTTGTTTTGGATTGGTGCAAAGAACATTTAAATCTTGGTGAGGTTTTGCTCTTTTGCGATGAAAGAAACATTGCCTCGCATAAGGTTTTGGAAAAAGCTTTAGAAACCTTCGGCGGAAAACGTTTACTGCCGCACGAGGCTGAAGGAAACATTGAATGCGGCTATTGGCTTAAAACAAAAGCTTAAAGTTATTGCCTTTGATATCCGTAAGAATCGGCAACGGTTTCCGTACCGTCATTAAAATATTTTTCGTTCGTGATACCGCCGTTTTTATCATAAAGCTTCCAGCGGCCGTCGATTTTGCCGTCTTTATAGTAGGCCTCTTCCTCTAAAAGCCCGTTTTTATAATATGAAACAACTAAACCATCTAATCTGCCATTTTTATAAAAACTTTCTTCTTTAAGTTGCCCGTTTTCATAATATTCTTTTCTTAAGCCGTTGGCTTTGCCGTTTTTGAAATAGGCCATCATTTTAAGGTGCCCGTTTGAATATTCTTCTTTGATAATGCCGGTATATGGTTCAAATTTATGTGTTGTGCAGATTGTTATGCCGTGTTCTTTATTACAATACAAATTTTTTGTTGTTGTGATTGTGACACCGGACTCTGCCGACAAAGCAAAGGCTTTTCCGCAATAAAACACAGCCGTCAAACATATTAATAATCGCTTCATATCAACCTCACACTTTTATAGTCTACTTTTAAAAAAGCTATTTGTCCAGTTAATTCCGTTTGATGCTCCCTTCGATCAAAACCTCACCGTCTATCGGTTTGAGTAAGGGCTTTGTTTCATTTTTTATTGTTTCTGTTGTTTTTGATTTATCCCCATGTCTTGATATTGTTCCGCTCGGAGCAGTTCTTGCCACATAATCATCATCAGGCTCAATAAGCAACGGAATGTTTGGAACAACGATAACCTCCTCGGATTCTTCTTTGATGCCAGGTGTTTCATTAATTTCTTTTTCAGGTTCTTCAATAACAACTTGTTCTTCTTTCACTGCTTCTGCTTCTGGTTCTGTTTTTGTTTCTTTTGCTTCAATAAATTTTTTAGGCAGATTTTGATCTTCTTTCACCTCCGGTTCAGAAAGCTCCGTGTCTTTTGTTTCGTTTTCAGATGGTGTAACTTCTATTTGTGTTGCCTTTTCTTCTTTTGCTTGAGCTTCTTTCTTGGAAGAGGTCCTGTGCTTACCTGTTTGTTCAAAATAGACAACATCTTGAACATATTCAAATAATTTTTCCAAAGTTGAATCTAACTCATCCAATTTTTCCTTAGCTGTCTTGCTAAGGGCCTTGATGTTTTCACAGTTTTTATCAAGTTGTATAATTTTTTCATCCTCTTGGCTTTGTTCCGCAATTTTAAGAGCCTGATTATAGATATCGTAAATATCTTGGATAGAAGTTTCAATACTGCTTCGCATCGTTTGAACTTCTTCCAAATCATTTAAGGTCACAAGTGAACCAAGTTGCATCAAACGCATTGTATAAGCATTTAAAGTATTTTGATAATTTGTCGATTTTTCAGATGCATTTTGATTTATGCCAGCAATAGCTTTCAGTTCTGAGGAAATATGCAACCTCAAATCAAAAATATAATTATCATCCAACTTTTTGATAAGTTCCGGCAAAAGAGGCTCATACACATCTGTTTGAAGTTTAATATTGTCAATATCTTTGTGCGTATATTCCGTATATGCAACTGATTTTAAATCTTTAAGCTTATCGGTAATATCTTTTGCTTGAATAGATACACTTTCATAAACACTATTAACGCGTGAATCAAAACTCTTTGGCTGATAACGTTCAATTCGAGGCATAATCTGCTCACTCACAAGTCTCATTTGTTCATCAATTGTATCTTGTGCCTTTTTCATGCGGGTTTGCAATATTCTAAGACGTTCTTCCTCACGTTGTTTTCTCTCTTTTTCAATTTGTGCCCAATGAGAATCATATTTATTCTTCAAATCAGAAGCATCAACCACAAGTTTGGGATTGGCAAGGCTGTTTTCAAATTTAAAATGAATCGGCAAAATTTCATCTTTAATACGTTCAAATATCACATCAAAGTTTGCATTTGTATCCCAGTTTTCAAGTGTTCCATTTGCGCGCCAATCAATTGTTGCAAGATCTGAGGTCATAACAGCATTTTGAACATCATATTTGCCTTCCGAGAACACAATATCACCACCGATTAAATCAAAGTTGCTTTGTCCTGAAGATAAATTATTTTCTAAAAATGTTTCCAAATTATCGGAATGCGTTCTCTTTGATAAATCGTCTTCCATCATTTCAATATCAAGACCTTTGAGAACCACATTTGATATATCAAAAGATGCGTTTGATTTTATCGTTTTTATAAACTCAGACTCGGTTGAAATCCCTCCCTCAAAATGCGCTTTGAAATTCAACTTTCCGCGTTCAATGTTATAAACTGTCCCACCAAAATTTTCAAGCGGATAATCAGTGATTTCAAAATCTCCTTTAATTTTAGGCTTTGCCGTCATATCAATCGAAAAATTACTTTTAATCGGCGATTCGCTTTTTTGTGCTGTAAAGTTTCTCACATCAATAAAGCCGTTTTTATTTTCAAGTATAAAATTAACATTCTCTATATCATCGTTTAAGTAACTCAAATTTTTGATAGAAAACTTTCCGCTTAAATCAAACTTCTTAAAAGTATCATAGTTAACGGGAACCTTACTCCATTCCGGTTTTTCTAAGAAAGTGTGACTATCTCTGCGAGACTTTGTATTTTTCTTTTTTTCTGGTGTAAAAATAAAACGATCAAATTCAAACATATTGGCTTGAACATTTGCTTTAATTTTTGGTTTTGCCGAAGTCTTTTGGTATGTAAAGGCGCCCGTAAAATTATTGAGCCCGATAAAAGCATTCATATTTGTTGCGCGCCAATTGGCAAAACTGCCATCAACATCAGCTTTGAAATTAAAAATGCTGGCGGCTAAATCGCTTGGAGCGTAATCTAAGTTGATTTGATTTGAAAACTCAATAAAATCTGGCGTTTTCAAATCAAACTTCCCTCGCCAATATAGTTTGTTGTCTTGCGTATATAAGCGTCCGTCATATGTTCCTGATGTCTTTTCAATTTTTGATGAAATGTTCACATTTGCATTTTCAAATGTGCCTGATAGTTTACCATTTAAGCTCATATCACGCGCCATATTAAACAGAGGCCAATCCGGCAATTTAATGCCCGTTTTATTAACAAACGAAGCAAAATCATTTGTTTGAATATCATATGTCAGATTTTCAAATGTCGGCGTGGGTGAAATGCTGCTAACTAAGCCGTTTGCGCTGACATGAGCCGAGGCAATTTGCTCAATATCAAGCTTCTTTATTTCTATTTTTCCTTGATCACTGCTCATATTCAAAACAAGATTTTCAAAAGGAACTTTGTTGTAAATACCCAGTTTCAAATTCAAATCTGCCTGAACATCAACATCATTTAAAAATTTGAAGCTCGTCAAAAAGTTATTTATTTTCTTCAAAACCGGCTCAGCTTTATCTTCTTCGTTCGTTTGCGGCAAGTAATTATCAAAATTAATGTTTTCACTCTGAAGAGATGCAAAAACGCTTGTTCTTCTATCTCTTCTGACGCCAAGGGCGCCTGTCATTTCAATTTTATCAACACTGAAATCAAACGGAAGGATTTTAATCTGATTTAGGTTGCCGGACAGACCAAATGAAGCTCTGGCGTTTCTATATGTGCTTTGAACATATACCGTCGGTTTGCGTCCGATAAACTCCAAAAACTTCAAGAAATCTTGGCTCAATCCTTGAACTTTCAAATCATAAGATAATTTTTTTTCATTTTCAAAAACATCACCGCTCAGAGTAACATCTGTATCACCGGGGAGTAAGCCTGAAAGATTTTTAACCGTCAAGAGATTGTTGATAAAATCAGCACTGATTTTAAAGTTGCGGATAACTTCACCGTTATAATGCGCACGCGTTGCCATCACATCGGCAATCAAATCGTAATCAAAGTTTGGTTCAAAAGCTTTTTTACCACCGTCAAATTTTTTCAAATACTCCAAAAGAAATGCAGTAAACGGCATAAGATCCAGATCCGTCATTTCAAAAGCCGTTTCGATTTTCTTACGTTCGTTTCCGTCTGCTTTAAGCGGAATCAAAACCTTACCTGAGCCCGCCATATTGTCACCGTATTTGACAACAAAGCTCGAAAGATCTACTTGGTTCGGATTAACCGCAAGCTCAATAGACGCCGCCAAAGGATAATTATATTTTTCGGGTAATAAATTTTGACTTGAAATTGTGTTTAAGAAAGTTGAGGGCTTTTGCGATTCAACAGTGAAATTACCTTGAATCTCGCTATTATTTGATAAAACGGACCCGTCAAAACGAGCATAGCTGTCAGATGTCGGGTGTGTTAAAACTAAATTAAGCGAAGTCGCAAAACTCTCTGAAAGCGTTCCGACATTTAATGCAAAACCTGCAGGATTTTCATCTTTAATAAAATTACCGTCAATTCTGAAAGGGCCGGACAAACTTTGAGCCGTAATATCGGCATTTAACTTTTTGAGTGTGATATCCATATTCAGTTCTTTATTGATGATATGGACGGTCGAATTTTGAAGCATAATGCTGTTAAAGGCAATATCAACACCAGCAAAATCAAAATTTTGATCATCTCCGATTTGAGAATACCAATTCGTTTTTCCGTTATTTAAAAATTCAACAAGAATTTTGGCATCAACCAAATTCATATTATCAATAACAAAGCGCTTATGTATCAGTGGCAAAAGGCTTAAATCGGTCACTATTTCTTTGATTTGTGCCAACGGTTCGC
>DPKR01000016.1 GCA_003542415.1 Alphaproteobacteria bacterium
ACTTGAATAACAAAGAGATAGAAGAAAAAGTGGCTTTGATGATTGAAAAAGTCGGCTTGAAAAAAGAGAGCCTTTATAAATATCCGCATGAGTTTTCAGGCGGTGAGCGCCAAAGAATTGCAATTGCGAGAGCAATGATTTTGAATCCGAGCCTTGTGGTTTTAGACGAGCCGACATCTGCGCTTGATGTGACCATTCAGCAACAGATCATCAAGCTCTTAAAGGATTTACAACACAAAATGAATATGACTTATATCTTTATTTCGCACGATATGCGCGCCGTTAAGGCTATGTCTGACCGTATTGCCGTGATGAAAGAAGGTAAACTCATTGAAATCGGTTCGGCAAACGATATTTTAGAGCATCCGAAAGAGGCTTATACCAAAGCTTTAATCAACGCTTCGATTTTTTAGAAGATTCTTCACGTTTTGAAAGATAGTCTTCAACAATCCATCTGATATACTTTTTCATCACTTCATGAAGTGTTAAAAGCGTTAGGATAACGATTGAAAACCATAGAAGTATCACAAAAAAGAGAGCCATCTCAAAATTCCTTTTAAAAACAACAATATGATGACTTATATATCGCACAATATTTTTTATAAATCGTAAAGAACCGCTCAATTGAATAAAAATTTCTTTTTTTATGCTTGCTTTCAACATTTTCTTAACTTTGTTATGATAGCATAAATTATGCTAATGAATTGATATTTCTAAAATTATGTCGTTTATAATTATACATAATAAACATTATGCGACAAAAATGTTATTTATAAAACACGTCCCCTATAAAACTTATAAGCATATTTATTTTTGATAAATGTAGTTATTGATGAGCTTTTCAAATAAAACTAGTTCATCAATGCTTTGTCACCGATTTGTTTGATTTTTGGCATGGCAAAATTTTCAATGATGAAAGAAACGGCTTTTTGAACCATAACATCGGTTTGTTGCAAAGTTTTGATCAAAACATCATCAGCCTCGCCTTTTTGAGCTCTGACAGACACAATCTTATAAACATCAGCAAGCTCTGAAAGCTGATCAACAATTTGCGCAATATAGGCAGGTATTTTCAAATTTTCTTGTCCGCCCCAAAAACCTTCCAAAAAGCCGAGCTCAATTTCATCATAGCGGTCGATGGCGATGTCATAGGCTCTTGAACCTTCGTTTTTCGGGAGTTTCAGCTTATTAAAACCGATTTGAGCAAAAATTTCATCCCAAAGTCCCATAAAAAATTTAAAGAACAGTTCAGCTTCTTTTTTTGTTTCAAGGCGCGGTTCCTCCCCTTCCCGCCAAAATGATGAAATCACATCTGTCGGGCGCAAATCATAGTTTGGCGAACAAATAGCACCTGCAAATTTCATCTTTACGACATTAAGCGGTGTCGGGCAATCATAGTGCTCGAGAAATTTTTTGAAATTATCATCTCCAATATATTCATTTTGGCTTTGCATTTTAAATCTTCTTCGTATATGATGCTGTTAATTTGCTTTGTAATGTAATGGAGTTTTTGATAAATGTCCAATATAAAAATGATGTTTGCCATATTAATTTTTGGCTCAATATGCGCCTGCTCCGTCTTTGAACCTTTTATTGACCGTAGGCGAAATGCCGGTGAAACAGAAGTCAGCAAGCTCTATCGCGGCAAATCAACGCCGGATAATCCTGCCGTATGTTCAAACGGCTTATGGACGAATGATCAAAAAATTCAAGCTTTGGCAGATGCAGAATGTGAAAAACATCATCCGGGCACGCATGCCGTTTTAACACATAAAACTTTGCTCACCTGCAAGCTTCTTTTACCAACTCATACATATTTTAAATGCGAAAAATAGGAAAAACGATGAACTCTCTAGAAAAACAACTCAATATCAAAATAAAAAATATTTTTGAAAGTTTAGGCTTTGAAACAAAGTTTGCTTTTGTGAAACCCTCTGACAGACCTGATTTGAGCGATTTTCAGTGCAATGGGGCTTTGGCTCTAGCTAAAACCTTAAAACAAAATCCGCGTGAAATCGGGCAAAAGATTGCCGATACTTTAGCATTGGACAATGACATCGCAACAGTTTCAGTCGATGGCCCTGGATTTATCAATATCAAACTCAAAAACGAGTTTATTGCACAAAATATGGATGAGATGGCGCACGATTCGCGTCTTGGTTGCGCCAAAACTGAAAATCCTTATAAGATTGTGATGGATTTCGGCGGTCCGAATGTGGCAAAAGCTCTCCATGTTGGGCATTTACGCTCTGCTGTGATCGGCGAAAGCATTCGCCGTGTTCTTTCATTTATCGGGCACAATGTGATTTCAGATGTTCACTTTGGCGATTGGGGCACTCAGATGGGGATGATTTTGGCTCAAGTTATCTTTGAAGACGGCGATTTATCAAAGGTTGAAACTTATGATGTTGACGCTATCTCAAACATATATAAAAGAGCCAACATCCGTTGCAAAGAAGACGAAAAAGCAGCTGAAACAGCGCGCTTAATTACGGCAGATTTGCAAAACGGCAACAAAGAATATGTTAAAGCTTGGAAGCATTTGAGAGCCGTTTCTGTTGCTGCCGTTAAAGAAAATTATGACGAACTTGATGCGCATTTTGATTTATGGCTTGGCGAAAGCGATGCGCACGAAACAAGTACAAAGATTGTTGAAATTGCTCATCAAAAGGGACTTTCTGAAGTTGATGACGGCGCAACAATTATCCGTTTGCCCGAAACAAACAAACCGATGCCTCCTGTGATTTTAGTTAAATCGGATGGAGCTTTCGGTTATCAGGTAACAGATATTGCAACCATTAAGATGCGCGTTGATGACCTGAAAGCCGATGAAATTATTTATGTTGTTGATAAACGCCAGTCGCTTCATTTTGAACAGGTTTTTGAAGTTGCCAAAATGCTTGAGATTGCCCCATCGACTAAATTGGAACATGTCGGCTTCGGCACAGTCAACGGTCAAGATGGCAAACCTTTCAAAACGCGTGACGGCGGTGTTATGAACCTTAAAGATTTGATTGAAATGAGCAAACTGAAAGTTCGGTCTTCAATGCCGAAACCGGATGAAGTTGAAGGCTATGGCAAGGCGGAAATTGATAAGCTTGTCAGTGAAGTTGCTATGGCTGCCATCAAATTCCAAGATTTGAAAAACACGGCTGCTTCAGGGTATGTATTTGATTTGGAAGATTTTGCAAAGTTTGACGGCAAAACAGGCCCTTATATTCAATATGCCATTGCGCGTATCAATTCAATTTTAAGAAAAGCAGACGAAAGCGGTGTGTCGCGAGGAAAAATCATCATATCTGAAAACGATGAACGCACACTTGCCTTGAAATTAGCTGCTTTTGAAAATGCGGTTGCCCGTACGGCAGAGCAAAAAGAACCGAGTATTATGGCAGATTATGCGTATAATTTAGCACAAACATTCAGCTCTTTTTACAACACCTGCCCGATTATGAGCGCTGTTGATAATGAAATTAAAGCTTCGCGCTTAAAGCTCGCCGCTTTGGTTCGAGACGCATTAAAACAAGCACTTTATTTGCTCGGAATTGAAGCCCCCGAAAAAATGTTGAAAGCAAACTAGAAAGGAAAAAAAGATGCATCAATTGGAAGAAATTTTAAGCCATTACGGTGTTGAAGGAACTGTTGAAGGAGAAGGCAAAGGTCCGCTCATTAAACAGATTCGTTTTAAACCCAAACCCGGCACAAAAATCAAAAATATTACTTCGTCGGTTGAAGATATTGCGCGCGAAATGGGTGTTAAAAATTTGCGTATCAGCAATGTTTGTGAGGGTGGATGTATTGGTTTTGAAGTTGCAAATGATGTGTTTCAAACCGTGCCGCTTGAAGATGTTTTAGAATCAGATGAAGCAAAAAACGCAAAAGGTGCCTTGCCCATCAGTTTGGGCGTTAAAATAGACGGAAC
>DPKR01000040.1 GCA_003542415.1 Alphaproteobacteria bacterium
ATTGCCTGTTGTTTCAATCGTGATTGGTGGTTTTGCAACGCTTACCATGCTCACCAAGAACTCATTTCTAGACGAGCTCGGCAAACAATATATTTTAACGGCGCGCGCCAAAGGCTTAAGCGAAAAAGACATTTTATATAAACATGTTTTCAGAAATGCTATGCTGATTATTATTGCAGGGTTTCCATCACTTTTAATTAAAATGCTGTTCACGGGCTCCGTTTTGATTGAAGTTGTTTTTTCATTGAACGGGCTCGGGCTCTTGGGCTATGAAGCGATTATGACGCGCGATTATCCCGTTATTTTCGGCACACTTTATATTTTTGCACTTTTAGGGCTTGTTCTAAAGCTGATAAGCGACCTGACTTATTCGCTCGTCGACCCGCGTATCAATTTTGATAAAATCTAAAGTCTTTCAATTTCGCGGGCGGCATCAATTGCAGCGTTTAAAGATCCGTTTGGCTTGAAGTTGACATAGCGCACATCAAGCGGCACGGCGTAGCGGTTTTCATAAAGCGCATGAATAAAACGATAATGCTTTTTGGTCAGCCAGCTTTTGCCCTCAAAAACAAAAACGGGTTTGTTTGTGCCGCAAGCCTCTGATGCCATTGAAACGGAATCACCGGTGACAATGATGTTTTGGGCGCAAGCAAGATAGCCTAAATAAGGATTTTCACTTTTATCTCCCCACAAAAACGTGTGAGCAGGAATATCTTTTAAGGCGTCCATAATAAGCTTTTGTGCGGCCTCACCCGTGCGACGCGAAGTTGTGACTAAAATAGAGCCGCCGATTTTTTTCTTGAAAGAGATAATTTTTTGAGCAAGCTCTTTGGCATTTTCAAGCGTAAACGGGCGGTCTTTAATGGCGCCGCCGATAATAACGGCTGTCAACGGCTTTGGAAGATCTTTAAAAGTTTCAGCCCATTTGGCTTCAGCCTCGCTTAAAACCTGAGAGGTAATGCGGTGCGGCGCACCGATCAAATAGCGAAAACTTTTACGAGAGGGCTTGTCTTTATCGTGTTCGGGCAGTAAAACAAGTGAAAATTCATCAAGACCTGTTTCACCGGGGTGCATAATTTGTATCAATTTTGTTTGAGGGTTTTTCTTTTTGATAAAGCGTGCAACGGGAACGGTTCTGCGACTGATGGATAAAACCATATCAGGCCAAGGTGCTTTAATGTTTTGTTTTGAAGACCGGGCCAAACCAATAAGCGTTCTGCCTCTGATAAAATTTGGAAGACCCGAAAGTTTTGTGTATTCGATTTTCTTTTCAATAATGTCAAAATGCTCACTGTTGAGCTGCTGTGCAATGCCGCGTGCTTGCCCGACACTGCCCATGCGGTTATCAATCAAAACCCACAAAACTTTTTTCATATTTAATCTCCGATTTCAAAATATGTTACAGTTTATGACAAAGTTTTGAAATATGCAAGATGTTTTTTATCTTAAAAAGAACTTTAATAAAGAGCCGCAACTTCAGGGTCATTGAAATATTTATCAATGGCGTTGGCGGCAGATGTTGCAAGTTTTTTGCGGTAGCTGGATTGTTTGAGCAAGGTTTCTTCCTGCTTGTTTGAAAGATAGCCCATCTCAAGAAGGGCGGACGGAATATCCGGCGCTTTCAAAACGGCAAAACCTGCAAAGCGGTGGGTGTTGTCAACAATTTTAACCGATTTTTTCATTTCGCCCACAACATATCCGGCAAATTTTGAAGATTTATTGCGGCAATCTGTTTGTGAAAGTGAAATTAAAATATCATTAATTTCCTTTGAGTTTTCGGAAAAATCAACGCCGCCGATAATATCCACTTTGTTTTCGCGTTCGGCTAAAGCGGCAGCTTCCTTATCAGACGCCGTTTCCGAAAGCGTATAAACGGACAAGCCTTTCGCATTGCGGTTTCTTGCGCTGTCAGCATGAAGCGACATAAATAAATCCGCCTTATATTTTTGAGCAATTTTAACACGTTGACGAAGCGGAATAAAAATGTCTGTCGAGCGCGTTAAATAAACTTTATAGCCTTTTTTCTCTAAAAGAGTTTTCAGCTCTTTGCCCATGGCAAGTGTGATGTTTTTTTCATAAGTTTTGCCATGAGCGCCGATGGCACCCGGGTCTTTACCGCCGTGTCCGGGGTCTAAAACAACAATTTTTTGCTTGGCTTTAGGTTTTACGGCTTTGTCAGATGAAAACCAGCTGTTTGAACTTTTAGCGCTTGTTGCAACTTTTGAAGCAGATGACGCATTTTTGCTTGAAAGGGCATATTTTGCGCCTACTTTTGCATTAAAATCGCGTTCGGAGGCCACAACCAAATCAACAACAAAGCGCCAGTTGTTGTTTTGAGAAGGGGGTAACATAAAGGCTTGTTTAATCAAAACCGGCTTTTGCAAATCAAAAACGACACGTTTGTCCGTTTTATTGAGCTCACCTACACGAGTCGAAGAAATCAGACTGTTCTTATCACTTTGTAAAGTTTTTTTGATGTTCGAATTTAAGGCATCTATCACGAGCCTTTTAGGGTTTGAAAGCAAAAATACCTGATAATCAAATTTTTGGTTTGCATCAAAAACAATGCGCACACTGCTGACTTGTTGGCCGATTCGCATGTTTGTGATGGTTGCGGCTTGTGCATTGCAAAAAGCAAACACAAAAGCAAGCATCAGGAAAACAGCGCCGACTCTTTTTGCAAAATTTTCATATATTTTTTTCATGCCCTGCATTTTAGATAAAGAGTTATTACCAATTATTTAAAAAAAATATGAAACAAATAAAATTTTCTTGTTGTAATTTTAAAACAAAGTCTATATTGTATCAAAAGTTGGTCTCATATGCGCACGGAAGATTTTGCATAAGATGCGCAGGCCGACGGTAAAATGCAGAGTTTTGTTTTTTTTAAACCACCAAAGCAATCAAGAAAGATAAAGTGCGGTTTTGAAAAAAAAGTAATAAAGAGCGGTATGGCACGCTTAACCTAAAAATGAGGAAAAAAGTTTTTTCTTTTGTGCCGTTTCAATGTCTTTGTTTTCAGATCTCTGTATTTGTGGTGTAAACTGATTTTATACAGGATAATATTATGGCAAAGAAAATGTTAATTGATGACACACAAAAAGAAGAAACACGTGTTGTCATCGTGGATGGAAACAAAGTCGAAGACGTTGAGTTTGAATCCACATCAAGAAAACAAATCAAAGGCAATATTTATACGGCGCGCGTTGTTCGCGTTGAGCCGTCGTTGCAAGCTGCTTTTATTGACTACGGTGGAAATAAACACGGATTTTTGGCTTTCAGCGAAATTCACCCGGATTATTACCACGTTTCAGATGAGGTTTTGGAGGCCTTAGATAAAGAGGTTGATGAAATCATTGAAAACAAAAAGCAATATATCCGCGAGCGCCAAGCGCAACGCGCCCGCATCAGAGCTGAGAAAAAGGCCTTATATGAAGCGCGTAAAGCTGAAGAAGAACGTTTGAAGGCAGAGCAGGAAGCCGCCAAAGAGCAGCAGGAGGAAACTCCTGAAGAGCAAAAAGCAGATGCTGTTGCAGAGCCTGTTCAAAATACGGTTATTCTAGGAGACAGCGTGCTCGAACCGACGCTTGAGCCGGCTGAACAAAACGCACCTTCTGAAGAAAAAGAACAAGAATCCTCAGAGCTTGAAGCACCTTCGGACCAAGAAGATCCTCAAGAACAAAGGCAACCGCGCGGCAGAAGAAAATACAGCCGTCGCACACAAAAGAAAAAAGAGGAACAAAAAAGCGAAAATTCTCAAACCGAAGATTTGAAGATTATGTCTGCAGACACGGTCGATGAAGATGATCGTTTGGATGAAGAAGTCGACAGCTCGGAAATGGATGTTGACAATGATGATGAAGTTGATGTGCCGGACAATGTGAGCGATGACGAATTTGAATATAGCTTTGAGGTTCAGCGCAAACTTATTCGTGCGCGTAAGCTTTATCACAATTCAACCATACAAGATGTGATCAAAGAAGGGCAAATTTTGCTCGTTCAGGTTGTTAAAGAGGAACGTGGCAATAAGGGAGCTTCATTCACAACATATCTTTCGCTTGCAGGGCGTTATGGCGTTTTGATGCCAAACCGCATTAAATCCGGCGGTGTTTCGCGCAAAATTACAAATGCGGCCGACAGAAAACGTTTAAAAGACATTATCAGATCTTTGCCGCTTTCAATGGATATGTCGCTCATTATTCGCACAGCCGGTGAAGATAAAACAGAAGATGAAATCGTGCGCGATTATAACTACCTCATTCGCACATGGAACTTGATTCGCACAAATGCTTTGAAAAACAAAGCTCCCGCACTGATTTATGAAGAAGGGGATTTAATCAAACGCGCGCTTCGCGATATGTGCTCCAATGATATTGCTGAAATTATTGTTGACGGCGATGAAGCATACAAGGCTGCACGCGACTTTGTGAAGATTTTATCGCCGCAGGAAGTTCGAAAAATCAAGTGTCGCAAACCACATGAACCTCCGGTTTTCCAACGTTATCAAGTTGAAGCACAGCTTGACAAGTTGCACAGCCCGACCGTTCAGCTTGAATCCGGCGGCTATTTGGTGATCAATCCGACAGAAGCATTGGTTGCAATTGATGTTAACTCAGGACGTGCAACCAAAGAGCTTGATATTGAAGAAACCGCTTTAAAAACAAACCTTGAGGCAGCAGATGAAATTGCGCGCCAGCTCAAAATGCGCGATTTGGCAGGGCTTATTGTGGTTGATTTTATTGATATGGATGAAGCCAAAAACAACATTGCGGTTGAAAAACGCATGAAAGAAGTTTTGAAAGCAGATCGTGCACGTGTTCAGGTGGCCAGAATGAGCTGTTTCGGGCTCTTGGAAATTTCGCGTCAACGTATGCATTCTTCATTTGTTGAGAGCAACTATGAAACCTGTCCTTATTGCCACGGAAATGGGGTGATGCGCACAACGGAATCGGGCGCGGCCTTGATTTTGCGTGCGGTGGAAGAGGAAGGAGTGAAAAACAGATTTTCTGCTCTGACAGTTTCTGTTCCGACAGATACGGCAATTTATTTGTTAAATCAAAAGCGCAAAAGTTTAGCAGAATTGGAAGATCGTTACCATATGTCTGTGATTATTTCAGCCGACAGCACCATCAAGAATGTATCGGATTATAAAATTGAACGTCAGCGTGTGAGCAAAGCTCAGGAAAGCACGCCCGAAAATGTGCCGGCAATAGCGTATGCAGATGAAGCAACCGATGATGATATTCAAGTTCGGGAATACGAACAAGAAACAACGGATGATGAAAATTCGGAATATCGCAATAACAGGCGCTATAATCGCCGCAAAGGGCGCTTCAACAGACGCTATAACAATAAACCGTATGAGAAAAAAGAAACGCCTAAAATTTTGTATAGCTCCGATGATCTCAGCTTAAATCAGGATGATAAAAAGAAAACAACATGGTGGCGCAGATTGATCGGATAAAAAACAAACTTTTGATAAGACTGCTGCTTGGATTGATCCTTTCAGCAGTTTTTGCTTTTGGTGCGAGTGCGGCGCCGTCTTTGCTGACGGATGATGAAATGGAAACCTTGATCAAAGAGATTGTCAAACCGATTTTTAAGGTTGCAAATGTTTCGTTTGATGAAAACCGCATACACCTCTTAAATGATATGAGCTTAAACGCGTTTGTGAGCGATGGCAACCATTTGTTTGTACACACGGGAACCATCTTAAAAGCCGAAAATGTGAACGAGATTTCAGGCATTTTAGCACACGAAACGGGGCATATTGCCGGCGGACACATTATGCGTCAAAAACTCAAAATTCAAGATTTGCAAACCCTATCGGTCATTTCGCTGATTGCGGCCGGCGGCGCGGCTGTTGCATCGGGCAGGGGGGATGCGGCTATGGCAATTGCGCTCGGCTCGCACGGTTCTCTTTTGAACTCACTGATGGCTTATCAAATGACAGAAGAGCGCAGCGCAGATGAAAGCGCGGTTAAATACTTGAAAGCGCTCAAACAGTCTCCTGCGGGATTGAAAAATTTCATGAAAACAATTCAAAAAGCGAACCGATTATCGGGTTATGAAGAAACGCCTTATTTTAAGACACACCCGATGAGCAGTGAGCGTTTGGCTTTTTTTGAAAAGGCAGAAAAAGAAAATGGCGGAAAAACAGCATCAATGCTTGATAAAGATTTTGAGTTTGTGAAAGCAAAGCTTTTCGCTTTTTTGATGCCTGTTGAACGCACTTTAAAAAAATATCCTTTATCAGACAAAACAGATGTGGCGATGTATGCACATGCGGTTGTCAAATTCAAACAAAAAAAGTTTGCGGAAGCTGTTTTGTTGATGAATAATCTGATTGAAAAATATCCATCAAATCCGTATTTTTATCAGCTCAAAGGTCAGTTTTTGTTTGAAAGCGGCAAGGCAGACGAAGCCTTGAAAGCCTACCAAAAAGCTCTGGAACTCAAGCCGAACTCAAATGAGACGATGCTCTTATATGCCGAAAGTGCAATGGAAACAAATTTAAGCAAAACAGAGCTCCAAAATGTGATAGACACCTTGAATAAACTTCAAATAAGGCAAGAAACACCGCGCGGCTGGGAGCTTTTGGCAAAAGCGTATTATCAAAAAGGGGTTGAGGCACAAAGCCTTTATGCTATGGCAAAATACAGTTTTTTAATCGGCAATGTGGAAACAGGCAAAAAACAAATCAAAAAAGCTTTGAGCTTAAACCCCTCCGATTCGCTCAAACTCAAGCTTAAAGATTTGGAAGAAGAACTCAAAGAAGAAGAGAAATTATAAACCTACTTCCAAGACACATAAAGTCTGCAAACACTTTGGTCACAAGTGCACATTTGTCTGATTTCTTCAACAGTCATTTTTTGAATGTCACTGTTATATTTTGAACTAATGTTGTTATATGACTCGCTATCTGGAACATATCTGTCAGTGACAATTCTATATAAATATTTATGCTCTTTTGCAATAGCTACGGCAGTTCGGCACAACTCTTCTCCCAATTCGACTGGCTTAAAACCAAATCCGATACCATAAGTCGATCGCCCATAAAATACCCAAAATTGATTGTTATATTTATCAAAAATATATACACCATCATCATGGCCTTTTGTGCTCATCGTTGAAGGGATAATATTAAGTGCTTTAAGCATGCCGGCTTTTAGAGTTGTTCCGCCTGGTCTTGCCATCCCGTCATCAACTTTGGGCAATATTTCCATGGCATTGTGCAACAATTCGGCATAGGCAACAGTAAAATTGTTTAATCTGATTTTTTTCATAGCGTTGCTATATCCGGCAAGTGCCCCTGCGGATAAAACACCAATGACGGCTAAAACACCTAGCATCTCGACCATGCTTCTGCCTTTTTGATTCATAAAATTATCCTTTCTTTCAAACAAAAAACCACTTTGAAAAAGATCCAAAGTGGGAGCTACAAAAACTGTCGTGGACAGACTCTCTTATTCGTGCAACAATGCCTTATTTCAAGAACTCCCTGAAAGGAGCTATTCCACGAAGATGTTTTTGTAGACACCATAGCCAACTCAGCTACATTTTTGAGTTTGCCATATCCTGTTTTAAAAGTCAAAGAAAAAATATTAAAAAAAGACTTGATTTTTGGTTTAAATCGTGTATAAGCTCTTTTCTGTTAACCGGCGGAGCGGGCTAAATGGCATGCCTGACCGCTTGAATATCAATCCATTTTTACGAAGGAAGATAAAATGCCAAAATTAAAAACGAAAAGTTCCGCGAAAAAACGCTTTAGCGTCACAAGTACCGGAAAATTAAAAAAGAATGCCGCGTTCAAAAGACACCTCCTCTTTAACAAAGGCACAAAAATGAAAAGACAAGCAAGAGGCACATCTCTTGTCAGTGAGTCTGATGTTCAAATTGTTAAAAAGTTTTTACCGTATTTATAAGGAGGATTTGTTATGTCACGTATGAAAAGAGGTATGACCGCACACGCTCGTCACAAGAAAATTTTATCTATGGCGAAAGGTTACAGAGGTCGCAATAAAAACGTATTCAGAGTTGCAGTTGAAAAGGTTGAAAAAGGTTTGCAATATGCATACCGTGATCGCCGTGCAAAAAAGAGAAGCTTCCGCGCACTGTGGATCCAACGCATCAATGCAGCTACACGTTTGCATGATATGACTTATTCTCGATTTATCAGCGGGCTTATCAAAGCCGGTATTGAACTTGATCGTAAAGTTCTCGCTGATATCGCTTTGAAAGAGCCCAAAGCTTTTGCTAAGCTTGTCGATTCTGCCAAAGCAGCTCTTAAATAATTAAGAAGTAAAAAGTCATTTTAAGAAAAGAGAGTTATCTTGGCAGATCAAGATAGCTCTTTTTTGTGTTTTTAAGGTTAAAATTATGGAAAATATAAAAGATATAGAACAGCGTATTTTAGAAGAAGTCAGCAAAGCATCTGACTTGAAAGCTCTTGATGAAATTCGCGTTTCGGCAATGGGCAAAAAAGGCCAAATCACCGAAATGATGAAAACATTGGGTCAAATGAGTGCAGATGAACGCGTTGAGACTGCCAAAAAATTAAATGTGCTTAAAGCCGCCGTTGAAGAGGCTTTATCAAAACGTAAAGATATTTTGGAAAGCGAGGCATTAAATGCCAAATTAGCTTCTGAAAAAATAGATGTCACATTGCCGTGCCGCCCTGAAACGCAAGGACGTATTCACCCCGTTTCAAAAATTTATGAAGAAGTGGTTGCCATTTTTGGCGAGCTCGGTTTTGAAGTTGCCGAAGGTCCTTCAATTGAAGACCAGTTCCACAACTTTAATGCTTTGAATATGCCTTTAAATCACCCCGCGCGCCAAATGCAAGATACCTTTTATATTGCCCATGACAAAGATGCCCCTTTTAATATGGATGATGCATATGTTGTGCGCACACACACATCTGGTATGCAAATCCGCACGATGGAAAATAAAAAGCCGCCGATTCGCATTATTGCGCCGGGGCGCACATATCGCTCTGATTTTGACGCCACACACACACCGATGTTTCATCAGGTTGAAGGTTTGGTGATTGATAAAACAACAACGCTTGCTCACCTCAAAGGTTGCTTGTATGATTTTGTGAAAGCTTTTTTTGAGCTTGAAGATATTCCGGTGCGTTATCGTCCGTCGTATTTTCCGTTTACCGAGCCGTCGGCAGAAATGGATATCGGCTGCCTCAAAACAAAAACAGAGCTCAAAATCGGCGCCGGTAATGATTGGCTGGAGATTTTGGGTTGCGGCATGGTCCATCCGAATGTTTTAAAAGCAGGCGGCATAGATCCGGATGAATATCAAGGTTTTGCCTTTGGTGTCGGCCTAGACCGCTTGGCAATGCTCAAATATGGTATTCCTGATTTACGCACATTTTTTGAATCAGATGTCAGATGGATGAAAAATTATGGTTTTGCGCCGCTTGACTTTTCGTCTTTGACAGGTGGGCTCAGCAATAACGGAGGACAACTCAGATGAAATTAACATTATCATGGCTTAAAGAACATTTAGATACGACGGCTGATTTAAACACAATTGTTGAAACATTAACGCGTATCGGTTTGGAAGTAGAAGAAGTTTATAATCCTCTTGATAATTTGAAAGGTTTTATCACCGCCCGTGCCGAAAATGTGACGATGCACCCCGATTCTGACCATTTGCACGTTTTGACAGTCAACACCGGCACAGAAAAATTGCAGGTTGTTTGCGGTGCACCGAATGTGAAAGAGGGCCTCATCGGTATTTTTGCCCCTGTCGGCACAAATATTCCGTGTTATAACGAGGTTTTAAAAGTGGGCAAAATTCGCGGCGTTGAAAGTTTTGGGATGATGTGTTCCGAAAAAGAGCTTTGCGTTGGTGAGGACCACACAGGCATTATTGAATTGCCGCAAAATACAAAAATCGGTGTTCCTGCCGCAGAGGTCTTAAACATTGATCCGGTCATTGAAATAGCCATCACCCCGAACAGGGCAGAATGCTTGGGCGTTCGCGGTGTGGCGCGTGATTTGGCGGCTGCAGGACTGGGCACATTAAAACCTTTAGAAATCAAAAAAATCAAAGGCACATTTGAAAGCCCGATTAAAGTCAAAGTTTTGTGCCAAGATGAGTGCCCGACTTATGTCGGAAGATATATCAAAAATGTTGATAACACAAGACAAACACCAAAATGGATGAAAGATCGCTTAACAGCCATCGGCTTGCGTTCCATTTCACCGCTTGTTGATGTGACAAACTACATCAACTATGATTTAGCACGTCCTTTGCATGTTTTTGATGCCGATAAAATCAAAGGCGACATCACTGTTCGCATGTGTCACGAAAATGAGCATTTTGTTGCCTTAGATGAAAAAGAATATGATTTAGACACACTCTCGCTCGGTATTTGTGATGATGAAGGCATTGAATGTTTGGGAGGCATTATGGGCGGCCTTGAAAAAGGTTGTAGTGAAAACACCAAAAATGTTTTCTTGGAATGTGCATTGTTCAAACCGGCTTGCATTGCAAGAACAGGCCGCAAATTTGCCATTGAATCGGATTCGCGCTATCGTTATGAACGTTGGGTTGACCCGAAATCAAATGTTTTAGGCTCTGATTATGCCACCCAGCTCATCACCGAGATTTGCGGTGGCGAAGTTTCAGAAGTGATGATTGAAGGCGATGAAAATGCCGTGCCTCAAGTGGCATATATCCGCCCATCACGCATGAAAACATTTGTCGGCATGGATGTGTCTGAAAGAAAAATCATTGAAATTTTGAGCCGTTTAGGTTTCGAAACCTCTGTTGAGGGTGATAAAATCAAAGCTGTTTCGCCTTCTTGGCGCGGAGATATTGAGTGCGAACAAGATCTGATTGAAGAGGTGGTGCGTATGATTGGCTTAGATGAGATTGAACCTCAATCTATGCCTCATGATCAGTTCCCCAAACAAGCCTTAACACCTGCTCAAGCACGCACAGTCACGGTCAAGCATGAGCTTGCCTTACGCGGCATGTATGAAACAGTCACATGGAGCTTTACATCATCAAAGCTTGCCGATATTTTCCATAAATCAAATCAAACGGATATTGTGCTTCTTGCCAATCCGATTTCAGCTGATTTGGATGAGATGAGGCCGTCATTGTTGCCCAACCTTTTGATTGGTGCAAAAAACAACATTGCACGTGGCTATGCAAATATGTCGATTTTTGAGGTGGGGCCTGAGTTTTACGGACGTCATCCGAAAGAAGAAACAAATGTGGCAGCAGGCATCCGTGTTGGTTTGACAGCAGATAAAGACTGGGGCAAAACAAGCCGCCCGTTTGATCTTTTTGATGCAAAAGCTGATGCTTTGGCTGCAATTGCGGCTGCCAAAGGCCCGATAGATAATCCGCAAATCACAACCGACGCGCCGGCATATTATCATCCGGGTCGCAGCGGCGCCATTCGTTTAGGCAAAAATGTGCTCGCATATTTTGGCGAATTGCACCCGAGCGTGATGAAAAAGTTTGGCTTAAAAACGCGTGTTGTTGCCTTCGAAGTCTATCTTGATAATATTCCGTTGCCGCGAGCCACACATGATAAAGCAAGGAAAAAACTTGAGCTCTCAGCTTTTCAGCCGGTTGTTAAAGATTTGGCTTTTGTTGTGGATGAAAATGTTTCGGCGGCAGCTGTTTTGGCAGCGGCGAAAAATGCAGACAGAAACCTGATAACAGAGGTCAGATTGTTTGATCTTTACGAGGGTGAAAACCTGCCTCAAGGCAAGAAATCGCTTGCGATATCTGTTGTGTTCCAGCCAAATGAGCAAACATTTACCGATAAAGATATTGAAAATTTGATGAACAAGGTCATTGTCAGTGTCAATAAAAACACAGGCGGTGAACTCCGAGCTTAATAAAAGGAAAAGATTATGACACTCAAAACAAAAAGAGCAGAAAATTATCCTGCATGGTATCAATGCGTTGTTTCAGAAGCCGATATGGCCGAAAACTCCGTTTCGCCGGGGTGTATGGTTATCAAACCTTGGGGATACGGCATTTGGGAGCGCATTCGTGATTTGATGGATGAAGAATTTAGAGAAACAGACCACGAAAATGCTTATTTTCCGCTTTTTATTCCGATTTCATTTTTCAGAAAAGAAGCTGAACATGTTGAGGGTTTTGCCAAAGAAATGGCCGTTGTGACACACTCAAGATTAGAGCAGATTGACGGCAAATTAGAGCCGGCAGGTGAGCTTGACGAACCTTTGATTGTGCGTCCGACCTCCGAAACGATTATTGCCGATTCTTTTTCAAAATGGGTGAAGTCATATCGTGATTTGCCGGTTCTTATCAACCAATGGGCAAATGTGGTGCGTTGGGAGCTAAGACCGCGTTTGTTCTTGCGCACGCGTGAATTCCTTTGGC
>DPKR01000135.1 GCA_003542415.1 Alphaproteobacteria bacterium
AGGTGGCTTTTTTGTTGGTCGGGACGAGAGGATTCGAACCTCCGACTTCTTGCACCCCATGCAAGCGCTCTACCAGGCTGAACTACGTCCCGAGTTTTAAGTTTTCTATATACCTAACTTTTTTATGATGCAAGTGTTTTTTTAGCTTGCAAGTAATTCTTTTAAATTATTTTTCAAATCAATCAAATCAGTTTTTAATGTTTGAAGGGTTTGAAGCTGTGATTGATTTATTTTTTCAACTTCAATAATTTTTTGTTCTGTCATCATTTGAACAGGTGTTTCTTGAGGTGTCTCAATTTCAAAAAAATCTTTTTGAATGTCACCATTTAAAAAGGCTTTCACCCCATGTTCTTTCAAAAGTTTTTGAACGCCTTCGATTGTGTAGCGCTTTTCATACAAAAAATTGCGGATAAGCCTGATGAGCTCAACATCATCCGGACGATAATAACGTCTGCCGCCGCTCGTTTTCATGGGCGATATTTGAGGAAATTTCGTTTCCCAAAAACGCAGAACGTGTGTCGCAACACCAATTTCGCGGCCGACTTCGGCAATGGTTCGGAATGCTGATTTCGATTTGTTGACCAAGAGCGTTATCCTTATTTGTTAAGAGCCTTACGCAAATTTTGAGAAGGTTTAAATGAAATAACGCGACGAGCTGTAATCACAGCTTCAACACCTGTTTTGGGGTTGCGACCGATACGCGGCGTTTTGTTCTTAACTAAAAAAGAACCAAAAGTAGAGAGTTTAACATCATTGCCCTTAACGAGCTCATCTCTGATTTCGCCAACCATCATGTCTAAAATATCACCGGCATCTTTTCTGGAAATGCCGACTTCTTCATAAATTTTTTCTGCAATATCAGAACGTGTTGTTGTTTTCATTTTATATTCCTATGATATTTTAAAATTAATGTTGATTTCTTTTGAAGTTACAACAAAGAAAATTTAATGCAAGAGATGAAATCGATATTTCACAAGTTTTTTTGATTTTATATCAATAAAATTTTTACTTTACATTTGATTTTTTTTGAGTTATAGTGCGCTCACTTCCGAGAAGGCGGATTGGTATCAATCCCGTTATAAATGTATGGTTTATGACTATCGGGACAATAACAATTTTAATTAATACAAGGAAAATTTTATGAAAAGTATCGTATCTGCAAAGAAAAAACCAAGTCGTCGCTATGGCGTCAACCTTTGGGGTGACGGAAATAGCCCGATTAACAAAAGAAATTATGCGCCGGGCCAACATGGCCAGAGAAGAAAGAAAATGTCTGACTATGGCACACAATTGTCTGCAAAACAAAGATTGAAGACATATTACGGCAACATTTCTGAAAAGCAGTTCCACAAATATTATGAAGAGGCGATTCGCCGCACAGGTGATGCTGCTGAAAACTTGGTTGGCTTGCTTGAATCTCGTTTGGACAACATTGTTTATAAAGCAAAGTTTGTTCCGACAGTTTTTGCTTCTCGCCAATTCATCAACCATGGTCATGTGACAGTCAACGGCAAGAAGGTAAATATCCCTTCTTATATGCTCAAAGTTGGCGATGTTGTTGAAGTCAGAGAGAAGTCTAAGAGTATGGCAATGGTTGTAGCAGCCGTTGAATCTCAAACAAGAGAAACACCGGATTATTTGGAAGTTGACACCAAAAAGTTGACAGCCAAATACAACTATGTTCCGAAATTTGCGGATGTTCCTTATGCCGCATTGATGGAACCAAACCTTGTTATCGAGTTCTATTCAAGATAACAAGTTCTCCTTATATACAAAAAAAACCGCTTGCCCCCATTCCAAAAGAGTGGGGGTCACTTTTTGTTGATTAATTTTCTTAATTATGATAAACTAAATATATGTATAATTTATCTGAAGAACAGGAAATTGCGCGGGCGGTGGCTTTGAAAGTCAACGCAAACTTTTCGGACGTAGGCTTGAACAAAGGTGAATCTTTTTTTGAGGCGCAAAAAGCTTATAACGCAACATTAAAGCAACGAGCTGTTCGGTTTTTGAAAGATTTGGATAAAAAAATCGATTCGCTTTCAAATCAGGAAATTGCGGATTTGCTTCGTGTTCTGATTGCAAACGGAACAATCATTGAAAGCGAAGAAGAACTTGAATATTACATTTCTCTTTTGGAACGCATTGCTATGCAACGCGTGGCGCAGGCAATGGAGCAATTTGCAAACGGCTCAAATCCGCAAATAAGCGATTCTAAAGGATTGCTTGAATTAATTGATGCCTTAAAAATGGCTCATATTCGAAAACAGCCAAAAGACAGAAATTCCCCCGAATTCTTAAAATGGCAAGAGATGATGAAAAATTTTGACAGTGCCAAAAAAATTGTTCAGCAAAATTCAGGGCCAAATCGAAGCCAACAAAGAAGCGGTCGGCAGGGCGGTGGTGGCTCCAAACAAGAAAATTCATCAGGAGATGATAAATCGCGCGATGAGCTCATCGGTAAGATGGTCTCGGCAGGTGTACCGCCTTACGGGCCATATTGGAACGATGTTTTGGCAGGTTTTGAAGCTGCTGATAATAAGGCAGATTTTGTGGCAACATGGGCAGTTGATGAGCAAAGGCGAGATGAAGAGAAAAAAGAGCAAAATCAAAATGAACGTCCCGACCCCGAAAAGGAAAAAGAGCCTAAAGAAAAGCCTGAAAAAAGCGACCAAGAAAAGATAGATGAGCTTAGAATGGGCAAACAACAACAAAATGAAGAAAAAATCAATCAGGAATTTCAAAATCCCGGTAATATTAAAGCTGTTCGCGAAGTGGCTGATAAAAAATTAGAAAAAACGGGACAAGAGCTGACAGATAAAGACATATCTACAATTAAAACCAAAATGATGGGAGGAAGATAAGGTGATCCTTGATATTTTTGCGTTGCTGATTATCTTGCAAGCAAAAGGGGATGGAAATGAAGAAAAATCAAAACACGCCGATTGATGATCTTGAAGATGCCGGAAAAGAACTTGAAACAATCAGCAAAACGCTTTTCCATAAAATTATTAGTTGGGTAAAGCTTCATCCTCTTTTAACACTTTTATTTTCATTTTTGTTTTCTGTGGCCTCAAATTTAGTGAGTTCTTGGCTGTGGTATTATTTTAAAAAATAAACGCCCGCTTATAAAAGGGGCGTTTTTTTGAGAGATTTTCAATTTTAGAAAGCAAGACGCATTGTGTCTTCTGCAATCATCAACTCTTCATTTGTCGGGATAACATAAACATGGACTTTTGAATCTGGGGTTGAAATTTCAACCGTCTGGCCGCGTTTTTTGTTATTTTCCGCATTGAGTTTAATGCCGAGATAGGCGAGCTTTTCCATAATCATTGCGCGCAAAATTGAGCCGTTTTCGCCAACGCCGGCCGTAAAGACAATGGCATCAACACCGCCAAGCACTGCAATATAAGAGCCGATAAAGCGCAAAATGCTGTGGACATACATATTCATTGCCAAAACGCATTTTTCATCGCCTTGTTCATAACGCGTTTCAACATCACGGTTGTCAGAAAAACCGCAAATACCGAACATACCGCTTTGTTTGTTTAAAATGTTGTTCACCTCATCGGCAGATTTTCCAAGCAGTTTTTGCAAATGAACGGCAATAAACGGATCAATGTCGCCCGAACGTGTGCCCATGATGATACCGGCAAGCGGGGTAAAGCCCATGGAGGTATCAACGCATTTGCCATTATTAACCGCAGCTAAAGAGGCGCCGTTTCCTAAATGGCAGGTGATGATTTTGCCTTTCTTGCCAATGAGTTTGGCGGCTTCTTTTGAAACATAAGCATGCGAAATGCCGTGGAAACCATAGCGGCGGATTTTGTGCTCGGTATAATATTCAAGCGGCAAAGCATACATAAAAGCTTCTTTTTTCATTGTTTGATGGAAAACCGTATCAAACACGGCAACTTGCGGCACATTCGGCAAAAGCTTTTGAACAGCTCTGATGCCTGAGATGTTTGCCGGCATATGCAAAGGCCCTAACGGTTTGAGGCTTTCCATTTTTTGCATGGCTTCTTCATCAATTTTGACGGAATCTTGGAACAATTCACCGCCGTGCAAAACACGATGACCGACAGCAGAAATTTCATCAACACTTTTCAAAGGCCCTGAAAGCAAAAAGTTGATGACTTCTTTGAATGCTTCATCGTGGGTGGGCATCGGCACGGTTTTTGTTTGTTTGTTGTCGCCGATTTTTAAGGTGATGTTAGAACCCTCAATTCCGATGCGCTCGGCAATGCCTTTGGCAACAACTTCATAGTTTTCACCCTCAACATTAAAAAGCTGATATTTTAAGGATGATGATCCGGAATTAATCACTAAAATTTTTTTCATGAGATTGACCTTTCTTTATTTGTTTTGAGCCTGAATGGCGGTGATGGCAATGGTGCCTAAAATGTCTTCAACCAAAGCGCCGCGCGATAAATCGTTAATCGGGGCATTTAAGCCTTGCAAAACAGGGCCGTAAGCCTCGCATCCGCCAAGTCTTTGAAGGAGTTTGTAGCTGATGTTGCCGGTGTTCAAATCAGGCACAATCAAAACTCTTGCATTGCCCGCAACTTCGCTTTGAGGTGCTTTTTTGGAAGCTACCGTCATATCAAGTGCCGCATCGGCTTGTAACTCGCCATCGATTTTGATGTTTAATTTGTTATATGGTTCTGTTTTAAGAGTTTCCAAAGCTAAAGCTGTTGCGGCTTTGACCTTTTCAACATCTTCGCCTTTGCCGGAGCCTTTTGTTGAGTAAGAAAGCATGGCAACTTTTGGTTCAATGCCGAACATAATAGCAGATGTTGCTGCCGTCACGGCAATGTCAGCCAGCTCTTTTTCGCTCGGTTTGATCACCAAACCGCAGTCAGACAAGATAAACGGTGTGCCGTTTGAGACCATAATGAAAAATGATGAAACGCCCATATTCGGGTTTTTAGATTTGATGATTTGCAGCGCAGGGCGGACCGTGTCAGCCGTTGAGTGATTAGCACCCGAAACCATGCCGTCTGCATGGCCGGATTTCATCATCAATGTGCCGAAATAGTTGTAGTTCAAAGCGGTTTTCTGAGCTTCTTCAAGGCTCATACCTTTGGCTTTTCTGAGTTCAAATAAAAGATTGGTATATTCTTCTAAATGTTCTGACTTTTCAGGTTCAATCACCTTGATACCATCTAAAGACCAACCTTTTTTTGCAAAAAAGTCTTTGATTGTTTGAGGGTTGCCTAAAACAATAGGTTTTGCAACATTGTTTTGAACAGCCAAATATGCGGCTTGAAGCACACGCTCATCTTCGCCTTCGGGCAAAACAAT
>DPKR01000145.1 GCA_003542415.1 Alphaproteobacteria bacterium
GCATTCAAACTTCTTGGAAAACCGCAGTAAGCATAAACTTGTACCAAAAGCTCCTTAAATTCATTGATACTCACTCCCTTATCCAAGCCTTCAATCAAAGCCTTTTTCAAACCTTCCTGATTGCCGAGTGCCGCATTTGCCGCCGCTCTCACAATTGTTTGCTCTTGCATATTCAAAGCCATCGCATTACTCCCCAAAAACAAATAAAAGCCCATTAACACATACGCAATTTTTTTCATTTTCTGACCCCTTATAAAAATTAAAGTGACAATAAAACATTATCACTTTAGCTTTTAGAGTGCGCTCTAAGTCAAATAAAATTTCAAACTTATCCAACCATCTTGTCTATCTCTTTTTTTACCTTTTCCATAATTTCATCAACATCGTTGCCGATAATATCTAAGCCTTCGGCCTTAATGAGCCTTACATCATCTATTCCGTAGAGCACATTGCACAAAGCTTTGATATACCCGAACCCGTAATCTGTCGAATTGTGTCCTCCCATTGTTGTCACATAATAAAGCTTCGATGCTTTGCAAAGTGTTTGAATACCCGTATTGGTATATTTAAAAGCAATTCCCGAAACACATACATGCTCAATAAATATTTTCAAAAGCGCCGGAAACGAAAAATCCCAAAACGGCGCTGCAATAATAATCATATCAGCATTTGCAAACCGCCGCGCATAATCAAAAGTTTTGTCATCGAATTGCCCATTTTTTATAAGCTCGTCTCTTTTTTCAAGCATCATTTCATTAAACGGCTTTGGCGCATCTTTTTCCAAATTGATTTCATCAACTTTTGCGCCGAGTTTTTCAATCAAATAATCAGCCAAAATTTTTGTGCGTGACTGACTTCTGACACACGCATTAACAAACAAAACTTTCATACTTTTTTCCTTCCGTCTTGACTTTTATATGTTTTATCTCTTATATATAATAAAAAATTTTGGGAGAAAAGCTATGTTTAAAATCATTTTTTACCTTGTCATTATCGCCATTATTGTCATCAGCGGAGCAAGCGCCTATCATCTCTATCAGGTCAAAGAAAAAAACAAAACCGAAATGGCAAATTTTGAAAATGAAACACCGCTGAATGCCGATTTGGGAAATGTTTTGGTCATCTACTATTCTTGGACCGGCCACACCAAAGAAATCGCCGAACAAATCGCCGCTTTAACAAACGCAAAAACATATGAAATCAAAACCGTTAAAGAATATTCTTCGCCTTCTGTTTATATGGAAAGCAAAAAAGAATTGATGAGCAAAAATTATCCCGAGCTCGAAAAAGGCTTCAAACCGAACATCGCAGATTATGACACCATTTTTGTGGGCGGCCCCGTTTGGTGGTATACTATGGCTCCTGCATTATTCAGCTTTTTGAAAAAAACGGATTTCAAGGGCGCACGTGTCGTTCCTTTTTCAACACAAGGCAGCAACTACGGCAAATTTTTTGAAGACTTTGCGGCCAACGCGCAAAATGCCGATGTTCTTCCTTCTGAAAATTTCAACAATTTAGCGCCTGAATATAACGCACAAGTCAAAAACAAAATCATCACATGGCTTAACAAACTCTCACGTTAAAGGCAAAAAAATGGCTAAATATTCTTACGCCCCTCAAGGCACATGCTCCAAACATATCAGTTTTGAACTAAAAGACGGCAAATTGCATAATGTCAAATTTGTCGGCGGTTGCCCCGGCAACTTAGCTGCCATCGGCAAACTCTTAGAGGGTGCAGACCCGAAAAAAACGGCAGATTTGCTGCGCGGAAATCCTTGCCATGGCAAACAAACTTCTTGTGCCGACCAGTTGGCTCACGCTTTAGATGATGTTCTTTCAAACCCTGAAAGTATTGAAACAGTCTAAACTTTTGCCACAATCAGCGGCACAATCATTTCCGCTTCACTTATCCCCGCATGATCTGCCTTATCAACATTTAAGGTTCTCGATTCGCTTTTGTATCTGATTGTTTTGTTCGTTGTGGCTATCGCAAAAAAATCACCTAAAAAACCATCTAAACAAGGGTGTTTTTCACCCTGCCCGAGCAACCCCGTTTCCAAAAATTCTTCTTTCGTATAAAGCTTAAAATCCGCACCGAATAATTTTTTGAACGCTGCCTTAAAAGCATCTTTCAAGCCGTCTTTGATAAAAAAAGTCACAAATCGCGCCTCAATGCAGGGCGGCATTTTAAGCATTTCATAAATAAGAGGATAATCATTTAAGAAAATCTGTTCAACATCAGTCAAACCATGATCTGCCGAAACAATCAAGATTGTGTCTTTTAAACCCTTCATCATTTTTTCGAGCTCTGCATTCAAAATCTCGATCGTGTTTTTCACAATTTGAGATGAAACACCATTCAAATGTGTCAAATGGTCGGGTTCCGTCCAATAAGCTGAAATCAATTTCTGACTGTCGTTTTTTTGAATCGTTTGAGCGATTCGCTCGCACATTTCATCAAATGTTTTGCATCCCATCGGTTCAAAATCCGGAAAAATTTTATAATATTCAACATCCGGATTTTTTTCCACGATTTGCTCATATATTGTCTTATATTTGATGAGCGTTTCAGCAGGCGCAGGCGTTTGTAATTTTTCGCCCGAATAGAAATCAACATTTCTAAAATTTTCAATGATTCTTTGATATCGCGGATAATAACACATCCAACCGATCCACCCGCTTTCATAGGGTGTCAAAGCGCTATGAAAAGCAATCGTCGCGGCAGCCGTTGTGGGCGGAAAAACAGAATAAACATCGCAAATTTTATGTTTCCTCAAAAAACTGTTTTCGGGCAAATGTTTTGCCAACAACTCCGCACCAAGCCCGTCTAAAATCATATAAACAACATTTTTTGGAGAGCTTTCAAGCACCTCATCCAAACGGTCAAGAGACTTGTGTTTCTGCGCCGCGCCATAATGTTTTAAAATAGAGTTGGCAACAGAAACAATGCTTTTATCATAATCAAAATCAAAAACATTTTTCATAAGATTATCCTTCTTGATGCTCAAACATACGCTTCAAACTTAAATCTTTCATTAAAATTTTTATTTTTTACCCCATTTAAATGTGCAAAACATTCCTTATATTTTAGGGCAATCACAAACATTGGAGAACAAAATGCAAAACAGAATTTGCTTGCTGGCTGGCTATGATAAAAAAAACACATTGCAAGATTATGTGCTCTATCTTGCGCGCAAACTTTCAAAAATAAGCGATGTTTATTATTTTGCAGACGGCAATTTCTCGCCTGCAGAGCTCCAAAAAATATGTCCCTACACAAAATATGCCGCATCTGCGCCACATAAAAGCTATGATTTCGGCTCTTGGCAGATTTTGATCAACCACATCGGTTGGGAAAAAATCATGACCTATGATGAAATGATTATTTGCAACGACAGCATCTATGGTCCTTTAAGCAACATGGAAGATATCTTTGATTATATGAACTTGCGTGACTATGATTTTTGGGGTTTGACTGAAAATTATAACAGCAATTATCATTTAGACAGCTATTTTATGGTGTTTAAAAATGATGTTTTGAGACACCCGAAATTTCATGAATTTTGGAACAGCATTGTCCCCACATCGAACCGCAAAACTTATGAAAGTATTTTAACACCGTTTTTAACCGAACTCGGCTTCACCGGCAACAGCTATATCAAAAATTATAAAAAGGAAGATCAGCTTTCTTATCCACTCAGATTGTTCAAAACAAGCCGTATGCCGTTCATTCGTGTCAACACCTTAAAACACCCCGAATACAACTTAAAAGAGCCGATATTTTATATTGACAGTCGCATCGAAAACAAAACCGGATATGATAAAAACCTCATTAACAATCATTTAAAATCAGACGATTCGTTTCGAGGTTTTGGGGTCAAATATTATACCAAAAAGACAACCGACAAATTTAAAAACAAACTCTCAAACTGGTACCCGAAAATGTAAAAACTTGAAAAAAACACTTGCGCCGTCATAAAAAATAAATTAAACAACATTCATATTGGATAGATGGCCGAGTGGTCGAAGGCGCACGATTGGAAATCGTGTGTACCTGTCAAAGGGTACCGTGAGTTCGAATCTCACTCTATCCGCCAATAACAAAAAACACCCTTGCGGTGTTTTTTTTGTTATTGAAAGATGAAGACAGGATTCGAACTCACGAAAAGAGGGTTCGACTACAAGCGAAAGCGAGACTTTAAGTATCGCGGTCGCCAAAGGCGATGAGCGCAGTGGACCAAGCATTGCGTTAGCAATGTCGCGGTCTATCTCACTCTATCCGCCAATAAAACTCTCCTTTATGGAGAGATTTTTATTGGCTGAAAAGGATTTGAACCCGTAGAGTTCGGAATCGAAGTTTTTGCCGGCAAAGTCGGCAAAAGCTGAGATCGGCGAGGTTTATCCGAGCCCATCTCTTATCGTATCCGCCAATAACAAAAAACACCCTTGCGGTGTTTTTTTCTTAACTCAAAATTTCTATTGCCTTTTTTTGATATCCTGATATAAAGGTCTTTAGATGCGTTTTTTAAAGCGCATTTAGAACCGAGAGGTCGGTTCGGAGCCTTGAACAGCTCTTATCACATTCGGTGTCTGGGATTGACATCGTCATATCTTTTGGCATTTTAAATCGCCAAAAGTAAAATAATCCCAGGTCATAAATATGGTCTGGGAGCTTTCAGTGGATGTCCAGTGATTTTTAATCATAAAGGCTGAAAGGATCATTTAATGTGATATGATTGTTCAACTCTCCAGGCCACCTCCAAAGGTGGTTTTCTTTTTAACTTAAAATTTGGAGATTGACATGACCAACATTTCAAACCCGAAGGTTTCCGTTTTAATGCCGGTTTACAAAACACCCGAAAACTATTTGCGTGAAGCCATTGAAAGCATTTTATCTCAAACTTATACAAACTTTGAATTTCTCATTTTAGATGATTGCCCATCAAATCCGGTCGAAAATATTGTTAAATCATATCACGATAAACGTATCAAATATTTCAAAAATGAGCAAAATCTTGGTATTTCTCCCTCGCGCAATAAATTGATAGACCTAAGCAAAGGCGAATATCTTGCCGTTATGGACCATGATGATATTGCTTTGCCTGAAAGATTTGAAAAAGAAGTCGCTTTTCTCGATTCGCACCCTGAAGTCGGCGTTGTCGGCACGTGGTATGAAACCTTTCCTGAAATCAAACTTAAAAAAAAGTTTATCACAAACAGCCAAATCGAGCGCGATTTAATGTTTAACTGTTCTGTTTTGCACCCTTCTTCAATGCTTCGTAAATCTGTTTTACTCCAAAACAAGATCCGTTATGAAGCTGAATTTACCCCTGCGGAAGATTATGCTCTCTGGTGTTCTCTCATTGGCAAAACAAAATTTGCGAACATTCCTGAAGTTTTGCAAAAATATCGCGATTACCCGAACAACACTTCAAAAAACCAAGCTCAAAAAATGAAAGAAGCAACGAGAAAAATTCGTTCCGAATTAGCAAAAACACATGCTAAACTTGTTACAGAAGCTAAAACATTCAAAAAACAAAATTATAAAATTTTTGGTATACCAATCATCACAAAAGAAAACTTCGGCGGCATATCAAAATATAAAATACTCGGCTTGATCAAGATCAACAAACAAGACCCCGTTTTGCCTCAAGACACATCAAATATCCCGATTTATATCATCTCGTTCAATCGCCTTTCATATTTAAAACAAATGATAGAAATGCTTGAAAAGCATTATCTTTATAACATCCATATCATTGACAATGCCTCCACTTATCCACCGCTTTTAGAATATTTGAAAAAAACACCATATACCGTTCACCGTATGAACAAAAACTATGGGCACATGGTGTTTTTTGAAATCCCTGATTTTAAACAGATTCGCGAAAACGAATATTTCGTTTTAACAGATCCGGATATTGCTCCCATAAAAGATTGCCCCTCTGATTTTATGGATTATTTTTATACCCTTTTAATAAAATATCCAAAATTTAACAAAGTCGGCTTTTCTTTGAAAACAGATGATATTGATGAAGTGGGTGAATATAAAAAAACAATCAAACGTTGGGAAAAACAATTTTACAACC
>DPKR01000107.1 GCA_003542415.1 Alphaproteobacteria bacterium
GCGGGATGCTCGGAACGACTTCGAAAAAACCCATCACGGCAAGTTCTGAAATATCAAAAAGAGAGTTTAAGCCTTCGTTTTGCATGGTTTCGCCGCCAACACCGAAAAATGTTGTGCCTGGATATTTGGCTGTGATGGCACGCATCAATCTTGAGCCGAGCAAATCACCGGACGGTTCGCCCGCAATTAAATAAACTTTCATTTAAATATACTCCGCAGGGTTAATTCCGATTAAAAACATTTTGTATTTGTCGGCAAGTTTAATCACTTCTTTTTCATCAACAATAAGAGCGTTGCCGGCATGAACAGCCAAGCCCTTAAAGCCTGATTTGTGAGCGTTTTCAACGGTTTGAAGGCCGATTGTGGGCAAATCAATGCGCATATCTTGCTGAGGTTTTCTGAGCTTGATTAAAACAGCGGCATCTCCTTTGCGCTGATAAGCGGCAGTGCGTTTGATGAGCTCATCTGTGCCTTCGATGCCTTCAACACCTAAAACAAGACCTTGTTGGACAACAACGCTTTGTCCGACATCCAGCTCGCCAAGCTTTAAGCCGACCTCCACACCGCGTTTGATGTCGGCAAGGGCCTGTTTATCGGGTTTTGCCTTTGTTAAAACGCCTGATTTTATGAGGATATCGGGCATAATTTCATGAATGCCGACAACACGCCAGTTCTCAACTTCAATTTCTTTGATAAGCGCACGCAAGATGCCGTCATCGCCCAAAGATTTAAAGCCGATTTTTGCAAAGAACGCGGTTGTGCGCAAATCAGGAACCAAATCAGCCAAAGTAGGCCGTCTGATGGTGCCGATCATGACAACATCTTGGATATGTTCATCCTTAAACTTTTGAAAGCCGGTGCCGGCTTGGCCGATGCGAATAAATGCATGGTTGATACTTGAATCAAAATAAGACTTTTCGGCATTGCCCGAAATAGCAAGCACAAAATAAGGGATTTCGTTTTGTTTGCAATAGTCTATTAAAATTTTCGGCAGGCTGCCGCCGCCGGCAATAATGCCTAATTTTCGTTTTTGTTCTGTCATTTGCTTCATAAAGTTATTTAAACAATATGTTATGGCTTAGCACAATAAATAAAATTTTTCAAGGTATCTTTTGTGAGAATTGTAAAATGTTAAATGCTCATCTTAAAGAAAATTTAAACAAAGGACGCTAAACTTTCATAAGATAAATAAAATTGCCGGAGAAAAAAATGGCAACGCTTGAGAATGTATTAAACAAAGAAATAATGAATTCTTTGTCGGAGCCGCAAAAGATTGCTTTCTTAAAAACACTTTTGTTTGCTTCTAAAATTGACGGAGAGGTGAACGACGGAGAGGTAAAGTTCATCAAAAAAATGGCGACAAAATACAAAGTTGAAAATGTTAAGAAAGTTTTTGAACAAGTGTCTGAAAAAGAATTGTTGGCAGAAGTCCGAATACTAAGCAATCGGCGAGTTGCTTTGGAACTGATTAAGGAATTATTCCGTTTGGGACATGCAGATTCGGATTTGGGAGATGAAGAGGTTTTGTTTATCGGGCGTTTGGCAACGGCACTTCGTATTGAAATCAAAAAAGTTGAACAAATAAGCAGTTGGGTGATTGACAGGCTTGTTTGGGAAGAACAGGGCAAAATTATATTTGAGGAAGTGTGATGGAAGAAAATAAGAAATCATCTATGCAAATTTTGCAAGACACCGTTCAAAGGCAATATCCGGATATTGAAAGACCAATGGTCAAAACGGTTGCAAGAGAGATGCTGTTTGCGCCTCAAGGCAGGCTTGTTGAAATTGATGAAAAGCGCAGGCTTGCGGCTGAAGATTTGCGCTTTGTGACGGCAAGCACGCTTGAAAAGCCTTCAATTGAAAACAATATGCTTTATGCAAACAGTGTTGAAAGAATAAACAGCTCAATAGACCCTGTTGCCGAATATTTTGATTGGCTTTCTGAAACAACATTGATTTTAAACCACTTAAATGATGGCTTCGTTACAAAAGAAGATGCCCTTCAAAGAGAAGCGTTTTTGGATTTGACAGACCAGAGGGAAGCTGATTTGATGCTTTGTCTGGGGCTCTATGAAAGTTGTGGCAGTCAGGAGGCTAAAGAACGTGCACGGTTTACAAGGTATAAGCTGCAAAAATTAAGGGAAATGCGTACATCAATCAAGTTTTTGACAAGACAAGGGCACGAGGTTGAAACAACGCGCTCGGAATATGATGCCGCAATTCCATATTATAAATATTTTAAAAATCTTCAAAAACTGCCGTTTGGCTATGATATGCCCTATGAACAGAAAATAAAGCTCGGGATCAGCCATGACGATGACGAGGATTTGAGCGAGGACTATGATCACTACCGCCAAATTATCAATGAAATGCTTGATGAAATGAAAAAAGAAGATAAAGCCGCAGTTTTGCCGGAAAATAATCGCGAGGAATATATAACACAAATTTCTGAGCAAAATGAAGATTTAACTAGACGATAGAAAAATTTTTGTGTATTGTTCAATTAAGCTTGAAAAAAAGTGATTTAAAATTTTTTAAAGGAGAAAGAATATGGGCGTGATATTATTGCCGATTTTTAAAACACTGGCTTTGATTTTAGACATCTATTTTAAGGTTGTTGTTGTTGAAATTGCAGTGCATTGGTTGTTGCACTTCAAAATTTTGAGTGTGAGCAACAAATATGCTGAAAAATTTGTTGAGATATTGAAAAAATTGACTGAACCTGTATACAGCAAAATCAGATCAAAGATTCCGCCGTTTGCAGATTTTGATGCATCTCCGTTTATTTTGCTCCTCGTGCTTTATTTTATCGGACAGCTCTTGGTGGCTTTAAGCGAGGCTGTTTTATAAGGTGGCTTTTTTCGAAAGAAAAGAAGACGGTTATTTGTTAAGAGTTAGGTTAACGCCTAACTCTTCTTTGGTTAAAGCCTCAGGCACGACAGAAGATGCCAAAGGAGAGGAATATTTAAAAATTAATGTGATCTCGGTGCCGGAAAAAGGAAAGGCAAACAAAGAACTTCTTGACTTTTTAGCAAAAAAGCTCAATATAGCCAAATCTTTATTGGAAGTTGTCAGCGGGCAAACAGACCGTTGGAAAAAAATCAAAATTTATGAGAAAGACAACTTGGATGATAAATTGGAGGCATTGTTAAAATGAGTGCAGAAATTATTAACGGCAAGGAAATTGCCCTGAAAATAAGAGAAGATCTAAAAGAAAAGGTGGCAGCTTTAGCAAAAGCTCCAAAGCTTGCCGTTATTTTGGTAGGTCATGACGGACCAAGTGAAATATATGTGAGAAACAAGCAAAAGGCGGCCGCTGAAATAGGCATTGAGACAGAACTTTTCCATTTAAAAGAAGATGTTAGGGAAAAAGAACTGATAGAGCTGATTGATCGTTTAAACAACGACAAATCTGTTAACGGGATTTTGTTGCAGCTGCCTGTGCCGGCGCATATCGACGGAAGCTCGCTCTTAGAGCGGATAAACCCGATTAAAGATGTGGACGGATTTCACCCCTACAATATCGGATTGTTGCAAAACGGGGCAAAAAAAGGCACGATTGCGGCAACGCCGAAAGGGGTTTTGAAATTAATTAAAAGTGTTAAAAAGGATTTAGAAGGATTAAATGCGCTTGTGATCGGGCGCTCAGTGATTGTAGGCAAGCCGATGGCGATGTTGCTCTTGAATGAAAATTGCACGGTCAGCATTGCGCATTCGCATACGAAGAATTTGGAAGAGCTGTGCCAAAAGGCTGATATTGTTGTTTCTGCAACCGGTTGCGGCAAAATGGTGAAAGCCGGCTGGGTCAAAAAAGGCGCCATCGTTATAGATGTGGGGATTTGCCGCGATGAAAACGGCAAACTTTGCGGCGATGTGGATTTTGAAAGTGTTAAAGAAGTTGCTTCATACATAACGCCTGTGCCGGGAGGAGTTGGGCCGATGACGATTGCAATGCTCCTTGAAAACACGTTGGAAGCTTATTTGAAGCAAAACGCTTAAAAAAAATTTATTTGAGATTATATTATATGCCATATAAGGAGGAAGATATGGCATGGATGATGATTTTTTCAAAAAAACAAAAATCGGAAGAATATGAACAAG
>DPKR01000060.1 GCA_003542415.1 Alphaproteobacteria bacterium
AAAGCATTGTTGTCATTAAATCATACAGTTTTAATGAAATAAAGTGGCGTTGCTCGCGGCGCGACATATTCTCGGGCGCACTTAAACGTTCAGGTTTCAAGAAGGTCAACTCAATCTTTGGAAACCACTTAGTCCTGAGCTTGTTTTTCAAATAAGAAAACTTGCTGAACTGAGCCCCGTTAATGCGTAGCGGCACAATCCGCGCATTTGTTTTATATGCAATCATGCCGGCGCCTTCATATATTTTCATCAAGCCGCCGGTGATGGTGATTCGCCCTTCAGGAAAAATCATCACCTTTTGTCCGGATTTGACCTTGTTGATCAAGGTGCGCATAGACATCGGATTTGTCGGATTTAAGGGCTCAAAATCAACAAAAAGCGAAAACAATTTCATAAACCACTTTTTGCTCCATTCCGTGTTGATGGCAAATGAAACATCTTCAGGCATAAAAGCTGCAATCAAAAGCCCATCTAAAAGCGAGGTATGGTTTGCAATAATCAAAACATTTTTGCCGGCCTTAATCACATTTTGAGAACCTTCAACCTTCACTTTGAAAAAGAGTTCAAAAACTGCTCTTAAAAGCGAGCGCCAAAAAGCATTGGGCAACAATTTGCATATTTGAAAAAACACAACAATACTCAAAAGAGCAACGGCCAAAAAAAGCTCTGAAATTGTAAAGCCGATGGCAAGTAATAAAATCGTGACAAGCGAAATAAGCGCCATTCCGAGTGCATTTAAAATGTTGTTGCCGCCGATGACACTTGCTAAATATGCTTTTGAGGCTGTTTTTTGCATCAATGTGTTTAAAGGCACAATATAAAACCCGCCGAAAAAAGCCATTATAAAAATCGTTAAACTGATTGAAAGACTATGCGGTGTTTTGAAAAAATCTGCAAGCGCAACAGGAGCATCAGGAGTCGGATAGTGATTTGTATAGTGATATAAAAGATAAAAACAAACACCCATCGCAAACACACTCAATGGGGTATAGGTGGCATGGATAAAGCCTTTCATCAGGTGCCCGCAAAAGACGGAGCCGATTGCAACCCCCACCGAAAACAACACCAAAAAGAAGGTTATTACCGTGTTTGAAACATTCAAAACATTGCCCGAAAGCGGATATATTTGCACCACCACAAAAGCCCCGATCATCCAAAACCAAGTTGCGCCTATAATTGAGCGAAAAACAGTTTTGTTTTGGTAAATCACTTTTAAGGTATTTGATGTTGCCTTGAAAATGTTTTTATGAATAGGCGCATCTTCACGCACGGACGGCGCTTTCGGAATAAAAATAGAGGAAATCAAGCCGCAGAGCGAAAACAACACAAGAAGAACCAAAACAGCGCCTATCGGCAAAATCGTACCTAAAATAAGCCCGAGTAAAATGGCCATATAAGTGCCGGCTTCAACATATGCATTGCCGAGCGCAAGTTCATCTTGATGCAAATGTTGAGGCAAAAGAGCATATTTAATCGGCCCGAAAAATGCAGATTGTGTCCCCATGCATCCAAGCAAAATAACAAGCCCCCACAGGCTGTGAGCCTCATAAACCGCACACGCCCCAAGCATCAGCAAAAGCTCCGTTATCTTCAAAATTTTTGCAATTTTTGACTTGTCATATTTATCGGCAATTTCGCCCGCCGTTGCCGAAAACAAGAAAAACGGCAAAATAAAAAGCGCCGCAATAATGTTTGAAAGAACGGCGGCCTTACTTGCCATTTTCAAGGTCACCATCAAAAGAAGCGCATTTTTAAAAAGATTGTCGTTTAATGCACCCAAAAACTGCGTTATCATTAACGGTAAAAAACGTTTTGATTTTAAGATTGTATTCGGCATTTAGGCTATCCTTTTTTTATTTAAAGAATAACCCTTTATAACACAAAACAAATTAAAGAGGCAAGCAAATTACTTACTTATACCGCAATTTAAAAATGCAAAAAAAACCGCCCCTTCTGTTGAAGGGACGGTGGCAAAAAAAACATAATTACTTGAATGATTCAAGTTTCTCATCTGTTGCGATTTTGCTTAACACATGCTTGATATATCGGTCAATCTTTTTGCCGTTGGAATAATCCGCTCCGGCATAAATATTGACCCTGCCATCATCAAAAAGCTTTTTGGCTCTGGCCTTAGACTTTGAACGATGCGGCTGATAAACGGCAACCGCATAACCACCAAATTTTTTGAGCATTGACATTGAAGGAACATCTGTGTCACCATCGCCAAAATAGATCATATGATCAAAGGGCACGGGGCGATCTTCATGCGCCATCACGGCATTAACGCTTCTGTCTTGTGTGTCCAAGCAACCTTTATTGATACGGAACAAATATTGTGTTTTGTCCGTATAGTTCACGATTCGGGCGGGCCATTCAGCCTCACCGTAACCGTTATACATAAAAGTTGAGGCATAAAGCTTCTTGAAATGTTTGGCAATTTTAGAGCCTTCAACCATTTCTTCTAGCCCGGAAGAAATGATATAGTGCGAGAGCATAATCCCCTTTGAAAGAGCATAAGCATTGATTCTTTCAAACCATTCTTCAACCCCTTCAAAAAATGTGATATCTTGGCCGCAGGCAACAAAATCCTCACGTCTGAAAGGAATTTTGCGTGCTTTTGCTTCTTCCAACATACATTTCATATAGCAAAGATTGCTGTCTGCATGGAACTGCTCTGCCATAGCATCCGATTTTGCCCAAAAATCAGCAGGTGATATATTAAGCTTTTTTAAGAAACCATATTCTTGCATATTACCGGCTGCAAGAGTGCCGTCAAAATCGTAGCATATTGCTACTTCAACATACTTCTTCCTCATAGTTGACATAAATATATTTATTTGATGCGCGGTATATCACATCAAATACATTTTGTCAACATCTATTGCTTTTATCTTGAAAGTGTTGCAGAGGTATGATGCCTCGATACCCCTTTTTTATTTCCCTTTTTAAGATTCAAAAAAAGCTGCACTTTTTTGGACATTGTCTCATCAAGCACACCAACGACACGCATTTTTTTCAACCAACTCTTGAACTGGTTTTCGCATCATATTGCGAACGGAACTTTTGAGATATTTCATAAAAAAAGAATCTTTAACAGGGTGCGCGACATAGCCAAAATCATGCTCTTTTTGTGCTTTTTGAAGATGTAGCCAAAGCTGATATTGGGTGTCACTCGGATGGTTATGGCTTATGATTTTCATAAGTTCTTCAGTCTCCGGCATATCCAAACGGCTGCATAATAAGAGCTTATAATTTTCTGTTTCTATCTCCTTAATTTGTAATTTATCAGATTTGATGTCTTCATCCGTAAAACCCGCAATTTCATTATACTTAGGCGCACCTTTAATTGTCGGAATCAGGGTATCTGCGCAATTGGCATAAGCCACAACCTTGAAATATTTAGGTTGTTCTGCCAAAGCAACCGGCGAGCTTGAAAAAAGGGCTGTCGGAGCTGATAAAATCCGAGCAGACTCATCGCTTGTATACCCTAAGTTTACTAATTTTTCTTCCAAAACTTTTTCAAGTTCGGAAACAACCAATGTGCCAAAACACTGCCGAAATGGCCTTTTTATTAGCAAAACAAATGCGACTTGAAATCAAATCTGCATAAGTGTCGTCTATTTGCAACCGAAATTCATTTAATATAAAATTCATTTAATATAATTAAAAAATATATTGAAATAGTTTTTAGAAATGGCTAGAATTTGGTAGAATTGTTTTGTTTGTGTAAATATCTGGAGACCATGGTATGAAATATTCAAGGACTGCTATCACCCAATTAACCCGTTGGTATAAACAAGTTTTGATTAAGTGTGCGATGCTTAATGCCATGGTCTTGGCAGGTGTTAGTGTCACATTGCCAATGAATGTGGCTTATGCGGATCAACCGACAATTACACCAACAAGAGGTGCAAGCTCTATTTACAGCATTATTGATGGTGAAGTAACAGGCAATAACTATAATTTTAAGATCACAGATGGCACAAATACCTATTATTACAAAATAAACGTAGATCTCGACAAACTTTCATCACCTAATAATAACATCACTTTTACTCCAACAGAAACTGCTCAAGATCGTTATATTCAAATGGATTTACCAACCGGTCGATATGGCAAAATAACAAATTGGCTTACATATGATTACAATGAAGAAGCCGCAAGAACATCTGCTGAATACTATCCAATTACAGCCGAAACAATATCTGGTATAAACGGAAAACTTTATAAACTTACACCGGGTAGTGGAAACGAAGTTCTTACAGTTGGAAACACAGGTGATGTTGATACTACAAATGCAACTTTAAATTTTGATGTTGTTGATCATGGCGGTATGGTTTATGCTTCAAACCATGGACATGATTTTACAATTGGTAAAATAAGCGGTAATCTTGTAAAAACTGATTATGGTGCAATCCTAAAAAATTACAGTTCATCTAATGAAACTAATACTGTTGATACGATTGAAGTTAATGCCATTGGAAATTTATATGGCACAGGCGGAATGATTGAAAACAGATATCAAAGTGTAATTAATAACATCAATTCTAATTTTATTGCTAATACAGGCAGCGGAGAAGGAGTAATTTTCAATTCCGGCTCAACTATTAATTCAATAAACAGCGATTTTATAGGCAACACAAGAGCGATATATAACAATCATCACAGTGCTGATTTAGCATATATTGGAACAGTAACAGGTGATTTTATCGGAAATTATCAGGCAATTATAAACGATAACAGTAACTTAAATCCCGAAGGTCATTCAAAAATTGATTCCGTAAACGGTATGTTTATAGGTAACTATGTAGGCAGTACTTCTGTAAACGCTGAAGTATTCGGCGGTGCAATAAAAAACTCTGATATTATAGAAACAATAACAGGTGATTTCATTCAAAACTATGCCTTTTCAGGATATCAAAATGCTTATGGCGGTGCAATTTATAATGATGGGACAATTGGTATAGATAATGGTTATGGTTTTGCAACAGAGGGCGGTATAATTGATTCTTCATTTATCGGTAACGTTGCATTGAGTAATAGTTATAGTAAAACCTCTTATGGCGGTGCAATTTATAACAGTGCAAATTCGCAATCTGCAGGAATTACGGCACAAACAAAAGATGTTAGTTTTATAGG
>DPKR01000106.1 GCA_003542415.1 Alphaproteobacteria bacterium
CCTTGGCTTAAAGGTTCCCCTTCCCAAATGTGCAAATAGTCACTCATTGATTTTTGTTTGCAATCAAGCGCTTGCTTTTTGAGCTCATTCGGGCAAAACGGATTGTCATAAAAATTGACCTTTTGCACGAGCGTCCGCTCATCCGGATTGGCCCCGAGTTCCACCCAAAGCGGGTCGTTTTCTTCCTCTCTATTCATCGAAATCCAAATCTCCGAACCGTCTTTTCGAATGGTCGGCGCCAAAATCTCCCATGATTTTTTGGATATCGTCTGTGCTTCTTCAATCCAAACAATATCCACCCCTTCGAGCGACTTAATTTTTTGCGCGTCTTGGTTTCGAAGCCCCTTAAAAATAAACCGCGTGCCATTAACGCGGTTTAAGATTTCACTTTCTTTAATGTCAAATTCATCAAGTCCGTAAAAACCTATTCGATCTGCAAGCAGCCTGTGCACCGAATCTCTAATTGATTCCTGAATTTCACGCACGCAGGCAATCAAAAGTTTTTTCTGCAAGCCTAAAAGCAAAAGAGCATCTGCAAAAGCATAACTTTTGCCGCCGCCCCTGCCGCCATAAAAAAACTTAATACGTTTTTTTTGGCTGATTAAAGGCAAAAACGGCCGTGCAATTTTAATTTTCAACTCCTTTTGCATCTACCACCTCAATTTTGATATGTGTCACTTGTTCAATGTTGTTCGCACTCGGATTATTTTTTTCGCCCGTAATGTCGCGAATCAGCTCCACTGCTTTCAAATTTCCGTTTGAAGCTTCCGCAATGAGCATCTCGCAAATCTGTTCTCTGATTTCTTTTTTCCCAATCATCTTAATCAACACTTCTTTTAATGTTTTTATCCTTGCCATCCTTCCTCCAATTATAAAAAACCTCTCTTTCATTGAGAGGCAGTTGTTTTAAGTTTCAAATTTTTTAATCTCAGCAAAAACCACCCTTCATTTTATTTTAACAAACCTTATATAAAATCCTCAAAAGAGGTTATGCATGAAAAAACTTTTCTTTCTTCTCACATTCTTTTTTTTAATCAACAACTGCTTTGCCGAAGAGTTTGTTAATCCTATTTTTAACCAACCCTTAGAACCTTTAAGCAACACAACCGGCTGGGCATATTTACAACCAACATTTGTTAAGTTTAGCACACCGTTTGATAAAAACATTATCGAAGAGAGCGGGAAATGCAGACTCCTAGAAAATCAGCGTAACTTTATAAAGCTATTTTGCCATATCAAGTGGCCTAAAGATGGAAAAACCTCAATGAAAGCGTTTTCTGAGAATTACAGTGTTGATTACTATTATACCTATACCATAAAAGGATTGTTTTTTGCCACATGCTTAGATATAGAAGAAAACATCTACGAAATTCATGAAAAACACACAAATCTAATATCATCAGCACACTATTGTGTCACACCTCCAAATAAATTAGAATTTGATTGAATGCACCATCTCCTTTGCCCAATCATTACGATTTTTTTGAACATCAGGTCTATACATATTTTCTGCAATACCATCTTTTCCTAATACATTTTTTTGACGTATAGCCTTATATAATTTCGGCCATTTTCTTTCATCGATGCCTCCTTTTACATTATATTGAATATCCAATAACACTTCTTTTAATGGTAGAGGAAATTCATCAAAATCGGTAAATTCTTTGCGTAAATGCTCTAAATCTTTTGTCATGTGTTTTTGTGCCAATTGACGTATTTCTATGTCTGATATTCGAACATTTGTTTCTTTTTCAAAGCTATGTGCTCTTCTATTATGGTTAATAAAATTACCCTTCTCATCTTTTTGCTCACTTAACCATCTCAAATACTGATACGCCTCTAATTTTTGCGCCATTGTTGCAGAAAATCCATTGATTGTTAATTTTAGTTCCAAAAAATTATCTAAATTATTTACGTTAGCCCCTGCACCAATCGTAATAAGACCTTTGGTGTCCAAATATGGATATCTTGTAATATCTTCAAATCTTCTAATATTTTCCCACATTCGATCATATAATTCTTCATCCGTTAAATCTGCACCACTTTCCGCCAACAAATCAACCATATCCGCATCTTTCATCTTCTTAAAATCAAACTCCTCGGCCCAACACCTGCAATTATAATCTTCTCCCGGATTTCCGCCAACAGGTGGCAAATTCCAATTATAAACTTTCCCATCTCGCGAAGCATGGCTTTCCCGAACTTTCTCATCTTCCATTGTCCGCCACACATAATAATCTTCTTCATGCCTTCTCATATCATCTATTAAAATTTCTCTCGCGTATGGGTTTGGCGCATGTTCGTTTTCAACATCAATTTCACCCATGTCTGCTATTGTTCTTGCGCCTCTCGGGTCTAAGTAATACCATTTGCTTTCCCCTTCTTTTCGGTGATGTCTTTTGAGTGTTTTCATCCCCCTTAACACTTTATATGTTTCTTCTTCCATCTTGATCATTTTTTCGCCTCCTTTACTCATCATCTTCTAAAATCGCGATGAGCGAATTTTCTCTTACCGCCACAACATCTTTTTCAACTGTCGGCAACTCATCAAAGGCATGAAACATCACCTTTTGCCCATTTCGAACCGATCTCACCTCCGGTCCTGTGGCCACCACAAAGCCCACCGTTTTCGGCCTTTTAAAACTTTCCGGCATCAAAATGTTGCCTTCTTTTTCTTCGCTTAGGCGAATTAAAACCCTGTCCATCACCGCTTTCATCTTATAAAATCCCTGTTCCTGTTTCAACGCGAAGCCCTGTTTCAAACCATTCAATCAAATTGGCGCTTGTGCTCGTCTTAAAGACCACACTTGCCTTAAAACCTGTTGCCGAATTGGCAACCCATTGCCCTTGCATTCTGCGCGTTTTTCCTGATTGCCATAAGGCCTCATTCCACTTTGCCTCATTCCATCTTGCCGTCAAAGTTTCTTTTTCCCCGATGTTTACATAGTAGTCGGTATCCTCATCTTCATAGTCCATATTGGTCCATATTTTGAGCTTAAAATTTTTAGATGACTTGATTTTCGGCTTTAAGAGCGGAATTTTTTTTAACACATTTGTTCCTAAATCAGAATATGCTTGCATCACCTTTCCTTCAATTGCCATCCCGTTGTCCGAATATGTTCCGCCAAACTTAAACACGCTGTTATCTGAGCCAAAATAGAGCTCCCCATCATACAAACACCAGCAAAACGCTCTGATATTCGTCCACTTACACCATGCTCCTGTATTGATGTTAATCACATGTTGCTCAAAACTGTTTGCAACCGGCACATTAAAAATGGCATATCCCTTTTTGCCAAAAATCAGGCTCTGCCAGCCTTCCAAATTTTTGTATGCGCCAATCCTTTCGCTCACAAGCCCTTTGATTTTATCTGAAAAAGCAATCGTTGATGTTCCGGCATTATTTGCGCTCAAAGCCTTTGACAGCGGCACATACCCGTCCTCACATATAATCACCACATCTCCCTGATAAGCCATTGTGCATTGATAACCAACCGGTTTGCCCAATTTGTATGAACCGACAAGTGTCCAGTTGTCCGCATCATTTGGATTATATCCCTTATAAATCAAGACTTCGCCTTCTGAGCTCAACAAACAAGTGTAGTCGTCAATGCCTTGTCCGCCGTCCACCGTCCAGTTAAAAACAGCCTGCAAACAGCCTCCCCATTTCAAAACTTGCGCCACATCAAATGCTTTCAAAGTGCCGGCAATATTTCCTGCAACGGTCGAAACCCATGCCCGTGTCGAATTTTTTTCAACAAACCATAAAAACTCATGGCTCACCGCCGCACTGATGATTTGGTTTTCAGGCAAATTTTCGCCCTCAAATGCCCAGTTTTCAAAATGTTCTGCGTCATTTTCATCCACAAAATAAACTTTTGGCGCATCAACCCCATTCATCAAATAAAGCCTGTTTTGATATTGCACTGTCTGACATCTGCTCTTTGCAAACGCCACATTTTCATATCTTATAGCATTTTCCTTTGTCACCCGATACGCTTTTCCGCCAAAAACAGCAATCATACGCGAAGTTTGCGCCGTGTGGTATGAAACAAGTGTTTCCACCTTTTTTGTTTTCTCAAATCCGCCGATGAGTGCATACTTTTCATACCCTTCTCTCAACTGCACAGAGTTTTGCAAGGGCATATAGTTGTCCATTTCCATCGCATCCGTTTGGTTCATGCTTATAATCGGATCTCTTTTGTTTAATCCGCCGACCGGTGCCGGCAAAATAAAATCGGCGGATTTTCCCCGCCGACTAATCATCTTATACATTTTCTTTTTCCCTTTTTGCTTTATAAAAAGAGGTGTTTATGCAAACACCTCTTCAAAATTTATGATTTTTCTCATAAAAACAATCCTTCTTTTTTTGTTAAGATAAGTATATCATTCTTTTTTATTTAATACCACCATTCATCTTCATCGTCATCCCACGGATTTTCTTGCGTCATAACTTTTGCATTAAACTTATTGCCATGTATTGACTTTTTTAATCCACTTTCC
>DPKR01000101.1 GCA_003542415.1 Alphaproteobacteria bacterium
AAGCAAGAACTTAAACCAAGAGGGGAAAAATTGCCAGTTTGATGCAACAATAAGGCAGATGCCGAGCCCGATGAAAAGACCTGCAATGATAAACGCTGTTTTTATGGCAAAACCGTTGTTGTTTTCTTTTTCAAAAGCAAAGATTTTTTGTTTTTGATCTTCGGTGATGAGGGCGTTTTGAACCCAAATGCTCAGTTTGTTTTGAAGCGACATTTTTGTATTCCTTTCATTTTTTTTAGGATAAAACAAAAATCTAAAATAAAAATGAAGATTTTTTAGCTATATTTCTTCAATCTTTTGTAGGGAGCCGTCGGGGTTGTAAAAATAACGTTTATGAACAATTTTGCCTGACAAAACAAGCGGCAAAAAGTCGGCATCTGCCGTGCGCATTTGAGAGTATGGGATATCATCGGCCGGCTGCCAGAAAACATCAACCTCATCTTTTTTGGGGCAGACTGTGCCAACAAATTCGGTTGAAATATATACATAAACTTTGATATCCATGGTTGGAAATTCCATAAATCCGGCATATTGGGGGTTAAAAATCGTGAGGCCTGTTTCTTCCAAAGTTTCGCGTTTGACGCAGGCTTCCATATCAGCATCCGTTTCTTCTTTTTTGCCGCCCGGGAAGTTGATAAAACCTTTGTTAATGCCGCGGTGGTGGCGGATCATTAAAAAGCGATTGTTTTTGACGTCTTTGATAATCGAAAGTGAAGCAAGTTTCATTTGATTGTCTTTCTTAAATTTTTAATGGTTAAAATATAGCCGACTGTGACAACAAGAGTGGCACCGATCCACGCAATCGGGGAGGCATAAAAAATACCTTTATACCCCATCAGTTTTGCAAAATAAACAGCCGCCACGGAGCGCACAAAAAGCTCGGTTAGGCTTGCAACAAGCGGGATGATGGCTTTGCCCATGCCCTGCAAAGTGTTGCGGAAAATGAAAATCAGCCCCAAAAAGAAATAAAACAAAGTGCTGATGGAAAGATATGTTTTGCCGGTTTCAATGATAAAATTGTTTTCTTCAGGCAAGAAAACGGAAATCATATCACGCCCGATATAACGCACGGCAAGCGACATCAAAATGCTCAATATAAGCGACCAAAGAGCCGTTAAACGAACACCTTGTCGGATTCGGGAAATTTTGCCTGCCCCCCAATTTTGTGCGGAATATGTTGCCATTGCCATGCCGAGCGCTAAAAGAGGCTGAGTTGCAAGCTGCTCGATTCGAAGCGCTGCGGTAAAGGCCGCAATGACATCCGGCCCGAAAGAGTTGCAGGCGCCTTGAATGACCATCATGCTCACCGATAAAACGGAAAACTGGACAGACATCGGAAGCGCAACATTGAGCTGAGATTTGAGCATATGAGGGTCAAAACGCCAATCTGATTTTTGAAGGTGCAAAACGGGATATTTGCAGTAAACATATGCGCCGCACAAAATAAAAGCGATGCTGATGGCAAGAAAAGTGCCCAAAGCAGAGCCGGCAACGCCGAATTTGAAAAAATAAATGAGTACAAAATTGAAGGCAATGTTTAAAAGCGTTGAAAAAATCAAAAAATAAAGCGGGGTTTTGCTGTCACCAAGCGCGCGGACAACACCAAACAACAGGTTATAAAAAACGATGACAACAAGGGAAAAAGACAATATGCTCATAAAAGTATAGGCATCTTTTTCAATTTCAAGCGGAACATTCATCAAGCGCAAGATGGGTTTGAGGCAAAAAATTAAAATAAAGGTCATCAAAAAACACAAAACAGCGCAAGCACGGATGGCGTGTGTGACAGATGAACGGACGCCTTTGATGTCGCCGGCACCGAAACGTTGAGCCGTGATGACCGTTAAACCGCCGGCAAAACCGAACGCAATGAGTAAAAACACAAAGAAAATGGGCGCAGTGGCACCAACGGCCGCCAAAGCATTGACACCTAACAATCTGCCGACAATTAATGTGTCTGTGATGTTATAAAGCTGTTGAAACAGATTGCCTATCAAAAGCGGCAAGCAAAATAAAAGGATGAGTTTTGATGGTTTTCCTGCTGTTAAATTTTGAATCATTTTTGGACCTTTAAACAATGTATGCTTTTTAACATAATTTTTAAAGAAGGCAACCTTTTTTACTGTTTTTTAACGCTTGAAAGCTAAAAAACCGCTATGAAAAAAATTGAAATTGATGTGACGGCTTTGATTGAAAATGTGAAAAAAGAGCACAGGCTCTTTTATCCGGTGATGATGTATGTTTTGCTCAAAACTCTGGGTTTAAGTGAAGATGAAATTTATTATGAACAGAGCAAAGGTGTTTTTTTAAAAACAACGTTTCATCCGGATTTTGACATTTTTTATAAAAACTATGTTTTTGACTGCTATAAAGCAATAAAAGAAGAAAACGTGCCGCAGGATAAAATCTTTTTTGCGCTCTATGAAGACAAGGCGGGGGACGCCGATTTTTTGCTTTATCCGTTTGAAGAAAAAGGTACAAAAACGATTTTGACGGTTTTTGTTAAGCCGGATGTAGATGAAGATTTTGAGGGAAGGTGCCAAAAAGAAGTTTTAAGCTTTTAAATTATTCCATAATGCCAAAGCCATACCCCGCCGCTTTTGTAAACTCCTGATGATATTGTCTGATATCATCTTTGATTTGTTTAAGCTTCAATTCGGGCAAAAAAGCTAAGGTGTTTAAGATAAAAAGCTCCAAATTATAACGTTCAAAAGTTATTTCATGCCAACGTTTATCTTTAGATTTCAATTGGGCAAAAAAGAACGGAAACTTTGAAAATAAAAGATAAAAACCATAAATATCATCAGATATGCCGTTTTTTAAGATTTCAGAAACATCAAATTTTAAGAGATAAGAAAGTTCTTGAGGCGAAAGGTGGTGTGTTTTTAAGGTTTCTTTGAGAAAGCGTGTGACGACTTTGCTCAGTTCGGGTTTGGTATAAAAAAATTCATCAGAATCTGTCATGTTTGTTTCCTTGTCGTTTGCCAATAAAAAAAGTCGCTTTGATGAGTTGAAAAAGCGACTGGAAGCAAAGAAACTATACCAAGTTAGTGCGGCTATTCAACCGCAAAGGTTTTATTCACCGCCTTCCAGTCGGCAGACCTTCAGGCAATAAATTTCGTTATTAAAAAATAACGCTTGGTATTGGGCTCTTTGTTCCCAAAACGGACTCATCGTTCCGTTCGAGAACAAAGATATAAGAAAAGTTTAGGATTGTAAAGAAGTTTATTCTTTTGATGAGTCGTTTTTTTGTTGAGGTTTTTTAATATCTTGCTCAAAATGGCACGAAACATCATGAGCCATGTTGTTGTCAAAATCACAACCGCATTTGTCATCTTCGGCACAGGTGCAGGAATTTTGATAGTCATAAACACATTTTTTCATTTTTTTCTCCTTGAATAAAAAAACCGACTTCTATGAGCCGGTTTTAAAAGATAAACATCAATTTGAAAAATTAAATATATTTTACAACTAAAATTTCAAAAGATTTTTTGCCGCCGGGCGCCATAAACTCAACCGTGTCGCCGACTTCTTTGCCGATCAATGCCTTAGCAATCGGGGAAGAAACGGAAATAAGATTCTTTTCAATATCTGCCTCATAATCACCGACAATTTGATATTCTCTTTCATCATCCGTGTCGACATCGGCAACCAAAACGGTTGCGCCGAAACGAACAACATCGCCGGACATTGTTGCCGGATCAATCACTTGTGCACGGCTGACAACAGCCTCGAGTTCTTGAATGCGGCCCTCAATAAAGCTCTGTTTTTCTTTGGCGGCAGAATATTCCGCATTTTCAGACAAATCGCCATGCGAACGAGCTTCTGCAATCGCGGCAATGATGTTTGGGCGATCAACGCCTTTTAATGTTTTGAGCTCTTGCTCAAGTTGTATATAACCTTTTTTGGTTAAAGGAAATTTATCCATGTGTTTTCTCCTGTTCTTCAATCCGCCTGAAAAAGACGGTTTTTAAAGTTAGAAAAAATCAGACTGCGATGTTTCCACCACAGCCATTGTTTGTTCATTTGCGACATGTATAACACAAATAAAAAGAAAAATCAAGAGTTTTCTTTTTTGTGTAAAACTTTAATCAAAATATATACAATTTTATGGGTTTGCATAGAATTATAGATGTCTTAGTTAACGTTTTTAGGAGAAATTTTATGAAAAAACTTTTAGGTTTGGCGCTTGTTTTGGGCCTTGCTTGCGTTTCTAACGCAAATGCTTATGACAGCACAGGCTGCGGTTTGGGTTCGATGGCTTGGCGCGGACAAAGCGGTTTGTTGCCGCAGATTTTGGCTGTGACAACAAACGGAACATTCGGCAGCCAAACATTCGGTATTACATTCGGCACATCAGGTTGCGATCCGAACGGAAGAGTCTCCGGCGGCACACAAAAAATGGTTTTGTCTTTCTTGGAAAACAACATGGAACAATTTGCAATTGATGTGGCATCAGGCGAAGGCGAAACATTGACAACTTTGGCCGGTATTATGCATATGGATGAAAAAGTTGTTGCCGAGCGCGCTTATCAAAATTTTGCTTATTTGTTCGACAATGAAAATGTTGACGTTGTTGATGTGACATTGAAATTCTGCGAAATTATGAAAGCTTAATTTGATAACAAAAAGGAAAAGCACGGCTTCTAAAACCGTGCTTTTTGTTTCTATGATGAAAAAAATTGCTTTTCTTTTGGCTTTGTTTTTAAGTTTTAATGTGAGGGCGTCCGGGTTTGAAAACGCGGACAAATGGCTGAGGCTTTTGCATTATCAAAAAGACGCATTTGGCGGTTATGTCGGGACAATCAAAAACGAGAAGTTTTATTTATCAAAAGACGGCAGAAAAAATCCGAAAGCAGAGCTTGAAGCGGATATTGCGCTTTTTGAGGGCAACGACGATGAAAGAAAATGTTTTTTTCCGGCAAGATACATTGTTTTGAAAAAAGAAGGATTGGTGCAAAAAGCTTTTCCGAAATGTGAAGCATTTGAGCAATTTAAAGACGATTTAAGGCCGGCAGGGGTGACAATGCTCTTTACAGACGCATATATGAACAACTCTTCTTCGCTTTTCGGACACACTTTGATCAGAATTGATACGGCGCGAGTTGGCACGCAGCTCTTGGCACACGGGGTTAATTATGGCGCGTGGACGGGCGGTTATGAAAAAAGCCCTTTATATGCCGTTTACGGACTTTTGGGTTTTTTCCAAGGGGGGCTCACAACAAAACCGTATTATGACACAATCAACACATATAACAACATCGAAAACAGAGATATTTGGGAATATAGCCTTGATTTGAGCCCCGACGAGCTTGAGCTTTTTGTGGCGCATATTTGGGAAATAGGGAACATTTCAACACCTTATTATTTCTTTTCGCAAAACTGCTCATATATGCTTGTTGAAATTTTAGATGCCGTGAAATCGGAATTGAAACTGGCAGACGAATTTAAAAAATGGGTGATTCCGCTTGATACCATCAAGGCGATAAACAAAAAAGGAATTGTGAAAAAAATCAACTACAGGCCTTCAAGAGAGCGCAAAATCAAACATCGGCTAAAACAGATGAATAAAAATCAGAAAAAAGCTTTTTATATGTTAACGGAAGACGAAAAAGCGGATGTTTCTTTTTTACAAGATGATGAAAAAGCAGATGTTTTGGAAACGGCTTATCAATATGTGCAATATCAATATGTGGCAAAAGATTTGGAATTAAAAGAATATCGGCAAAAAAGTTTTAAGCTCTTAAAAGAGAGAAACAAAGCCTCAATCGGGCAAAGTTTTAATGACTTAAAAGAGGGAAAAGACCCGAAAGATGCGCACGATTCGGCAATGATGGGGCTTGGCGTTGGTTTGCAAAACGGAAGGGTTTTTGAAGAGTTTTTCTTTCGGCCTGCATATCACAGTGTGACGGACAACCCGTATGGTGTTTTAAAAGGGGCGGGGATTAATTTTTTGGAAGCTTATTTCAGGCATTATGACCACCGCGATAAATACGTTTTTGAAAAACTGCATATTTTGGAACTCGATTCTTTTTCGCCGATTGAAAGAGGATTTGCCGCACCGTCATACAGGATAAAACTTGATTTGCTGAGAACAACAAAATTGAAAAGCAAAAAGAGCGGCTATGTTTCAAAGGGGGAAGTTGCAGGCGGGGCAACGCTTGCTTTGACAGACAATTTTTGGGGATATATGTTGAACTCGGTTGACGGAGCATACGGCGGATTTTTGAGCCACAACGCGTGGGCCGGCTTTTCGCTTGGAGCAGGTGTTTTATACAGCGGCGATTTGTTTGGTTTTCAGGCAGAGTGTAAAAAAACTTTTGCCACCCAAAAGCAAGGCGCTGTTTTTGAACAAAACGTATTGTTTAGCTGGCATATGCTCAAAAATATGGATATGGAAGCAAAATTAAGCCGAAAAACAATATCTTCAAAAAGTTTGACCGAAATAAGCCTCGGTTTAAAAAAGTTTTTTTAAAATCAGAAAGAAATCGTGACAATATGTGAGGTTTTTTTGCTTGAAAAAATTTTTTTAATGGGTATTCTTAAATACAGAAAAGAAACCCGTTCGTTTTAAGGAGAAATATTATGTTGAAATATATTTTGCTGGCAATGCTTGTCTTTTCACCGATTGCAAACGCTCAAAATGTTTGGGGCGATGAGGAAAAGAAAGAAGCTGCGGTTGAGGATTTAAATGAAAATTTGGAAGAAAAAGTCAGCACTTGGACGGTTGAAGATGTTCAAAATTTTGTAAGTAGCGGGTTTGATATCAACAAAAAAGATGTTAAAGGCAACACGGTTCTTTACTACGCACTGAGCCGAAATTTATCATTAGATGTTGCAAAAAAAGTTATTGAGCTCGGCGCAAATGTTAATGAGCCTGCTGCAAACGGAATGTTGCCGATTAATGTGGCGACATCAAAGGCAAACGAATTACAGCTTCAGGTTTTGATGATGAAAACAATGGGGCTTGATATGGCTAATCCGAAAATTGAAGCAGAGCTCGAGAAAAATATTTTTCACGAAATGAGAAGAATGACAAAACTGGCTGCTCTTTTGATTGATGCTGGCGCAGATGTTAACAAAGAAAGCGTTTTGGGAACACCTTTGATGAACGCCGTGACAAACCGTTGGAACGAAGAAATCATCAATTTACTCTTAAAATACGGCGCAGACGTTAACAAACAGGATAAAAATGGCAGAACCGCCCTGTTTTATGCCTTTTCAAGCGGAAACGATGATTTGGTGAGCCTTCTTATTCAGGCCGGTGCAAATACCGAAATCAAAGACAACGACGGAAAAACATATATGGAGCTTGAACGCACCGAAATAAGATAAAAAGTTTAACCTATTGTTTAGAAAGCGGGCTTATAGTTCGTTTAAATACAGTTTTTTTTAAATCAGAAAAAAGGAAAGAAAAATGTTTCAAATGAAAAAAATTAAATTTGCACTTGCTGCCGCAATTTCATTTTTGCTCACAACGGCAAGCGCAAGCGCTTCAGAAATTGATTTGAATGTGCCGACCCTTGATGTGCCGTTCAATATTTTCGGGTTTGAAATCACAGGCTCCGAAATTTTGGCATGCGGTTTGGCTGTTTGCGCTTTTGGAATGCTCTTTGGTTTGTGGGAGTTTTTGAGAATTAAAAAAATGCCGGCACACGAGGCAATGCTCAAAGTTTCGGAAACAATTTATGCGACATGCAAAACATATATGAAACAGCAGGCAAAACTTTTGTTTGTGCTCGAATGCTTTATCGGTGTTTGCATTTTTTATTATTTCTTTTATTTGAACAACACACCGTTAAACAAAGTTTTGAACATTTTACTTTGGTCTGTTTTGGGTATTTTGGGCTCATATTTGGTGGCTTGGTTTGGGATGCGTATCAACACTTATGCCAACGCCAGAACATCTTTTGCATCGCTCAAAGGCAAAGCTTTTGATGTGATGAGTTTGCCGCTCCATTCGGGTATGTCTATCGGGGTGCT